>NZ_NHSG01000293.1:0-32613 GCF_020024005.1 Streptomyces purpurogeneiscleroticus | reverse complement strand
TCCGGGCCTGCGGGCCGCGGTCGCCGCACGCGCTGGCCGGGGTGCTGTGGAAGTCGGCGGCCGGGCACTGGTGGCTGGTGGCGGCGGGCAGCGAGGAGCTGCGCAAGGTGACGGCGGGCGGTGGGGTGACCGGCCGCGCGAAGGGCCGGCTGCTGGCGGTGCGCGCCGAGGCGGGCGAGCGGGCCCGGCTCTCGGCCCGGCTGCCGGACGGCGGCCGGCTCACGGCGCTGCACTGAGCGCCGGGGCCACGGGACGAGGCCACGCCGACGGGGGTACGGGCACGCGCCCGTACCCCCGTCGGCGTTCCACGGAAAACCTCGTGCAAGGGTCTGTCGCTCCCTCCTTACCCCCCAGTACATTGACGCCATGTCTAACAAGGCCCCGTTGCGGCCCGAGCCGGTCGCGTCCGAACACATACCGCTGAAGGCCCGCAACGTCGCTTTCGACTGGGCCGACACCCCGCTGCACTGGGTCCCCGGCGACCCGTCCACCACGCACACGATCAACGTGCTGCACCTGCTGCTGCCGGCCGGCGAGCGCTGGTTCGTGCACGTCTACAAGCAGGTGCTGCCGTACATCCGGGACGAGCGGCTGCGCGCCGACGTCATCGGGTTCATCGGCCAGGAGGCGATGCACTCCCAGGCGCACGACGACGTGCTGCCGCACCTCAAGAAGCAGGGCCTGGACCCCACGCCGTACACCGCGCAGGTCGACTGGTTCTTCGAGAAGCTGCTCGGCGACCGCACCCTGCCGCCGGGCCGCGCGCGCCACTGGTGGCTGCTGGAGCGGGTCGCGCTGATCGCCGCGATCGAGCACTACACGGCGTTCCTCGGGGACTGGGTGCTCAACGCCGAGGAGCTGGACGCCAAGGGCGCCGACGCCACCATGCTGGACCTGCTGCGCTGGCACGGCGCCGAGGAGGTCGAGCACCGCTCCGTCGCCTTCGACCTCTTCATGCACCTCGACGGCGGCTACCGGCGCCGCGCCCGTACCTGGGCCACCGCCTTCGCCGCGCTGGTCTTCCTGTGGCAGCGCGGCGTGCGCTTCTTCATGGCGAACGACCCGACGCTGCTGGACGGCAAAGCGTCCTTCAAAGAGTTCTTCCGGGCCGGGCGGCAGGGCGTGCTGCCGACCACCGGGGCCGTGGCCCGCACGATCCCGCAGTACCTGCACCGCACGTACCACCCCTCGCAGTACGGCAGCACCACGCAGGCCGCCGCCTATCTCGCCGCCTCCCCCGCCGCGACCGCCGCGGAGTCCCGCACCTCTCCCGGAGCCGCCTGACATGACCGCCGTCTTCCGCTCCCGCCGCGTCCGCGCCCTCGTCGTGGCCACCGGCGCGGCGCTGCTGGTCAACCGCGCCCTGCGCCGCCGGGTCGAGAAGTCCCCGCTGTGGCCGATGCCGGCCCTGGAGGAGCCGATATCGGGGACCGGGCGCCCCGGCCGCCGCGAACTGCTGGTCATCGAGCGCGCCGAGGAGGCCGAGGGCGTCGTACGGCTGCGCCTGGAGGGCGAGCGGCTGCCGGGCTGGGAGCCGGGCGCGCACATCGACCTCGTGCTGCCCTCGGGTGCGGTGCGCCAGTACTCGCTCTGCGGTGACGTCGCCGACGGCGGTACGTACACGATCGCCACCCGGCTCATCGAGGACGGCCGGGGCGGCTCGCGCGAGGTGCACGAGCAGCTGCACGAGGGCACGGTCGTGGAGGTGCGCGGGCCGCGCAACCGCTTCCGGCTGGCGGAGTGCCACGCGTACCTCTTCATCGCGGGCGGCATCGGGATCACGCCGATCCTGCCGATGGTCCGCCAGGCCGAGCGCGAGGGTGTGCCGTGGCGGCTGCTGTACTGCGGGCGGTCGCGCGCCTCGATGCCGTTCCTGGCCGAGATCGAGAAGCTGGCGGGGGCGGGCGGGGACCGGGTGAACGTCGTCGCCGAGGACGAGGACGGCCGGCCGGACCTGGCCGCCGCGCTCGCCGGCGCGCCGCCGCACTCCGCCGTGTACTGCTGCGGCCCGCAGCCCCTGATGGACGCGGTCGCGGAGCTGCTTCCCGAGGGGCTGGAGCTGCACACCGAGGCGTTCGCGCCGGTGGCCGGCACGGCGGGCGGCGCCTTCGAGGTGGAGCTGCGGCGCACCGGCGGCACGGTCGCGGTGGCCGGGGACCAGAGCATCCTGCGCGCGGTCCGCGAGCAGGCCCTGCCGAACCTCCCGTACAGCTGTGAGCAGGGCTTCTGCGGTACCTGTCTGCAGACGGTGGTCGAGGGCGACATCGACCACCGCGACGAGCTGCTGACCGACGCCGAGCGCCACGACCAGATGCTGATCTGCGTCTCGCGCTGCCACGGGGAGCGGCTGGTGCTGGATCTGTGACGCGGGCTCTCCGTCGGGGCTGAAGCGGTGCGGGCCGGGTGGCGGTGGCATACCGCTGCCGCACCCCGGTCGTTAGGGTGTTCGCATGACGACCGGGGTACGCCGCAGGATGGGCGTCGAGGAACGCCGTGACCAACTGATCTCCGTGGCTCTGGGCCTGTTCAGCCACCGCGCCCCGGAGGATGTGTCCATCGATGAGATAGCCGAGGCCGCCGGCATCTCGCGGCCGCTGGTCTACCACTATTTCCCCGGCAAGCAGAGCCTGTACGAAGCGGCGCTCGGCCGGGCCGCCGACGAGCTGGCCGCGCGCTTCGTCGAGCCGCGCGAAGGCCCGCTGGGCTCCCGCCTGCTGCGGGTCATGGGCCGCTTCTTCGACTTCGTCGACGAGCACGGGCCCGGCTTCTCCGCGCTGATGCGCGGCGGTCCGGCGGTCGGGTCCAGCCGCACGAGCGCGATGATCAACGGCGTGCGGCAGTCCGCGTACGAGCAGATCGTCGCCCACCTCGGCCTGGCCGCCCCGGCGCCGCGCATGGAGCTGGTGATCCGCTCCTGGATCTCGCTCGCCGAGTCCACCGCGCTGCAGTGGCTGGACGGCAAGCGCATCCCGCGTGCCGAGCTGGAGCGCCAGCTGGTGCACGACTTCGCCGCGCTGGCGGCGGTGAGCGCCGCGTACGACGAGGAGACGGCGGAGACGCTGCGGGCGATCCTCGCGGCCGAGCCGATCGACGGCCCGTTCGCGGAGCTGGCGGCGCGGCTCTTCGCGCTGGTACCGAGTGACGCATGACCACTGGGCTCCGTTAACGATCGTTTTCGCGTCACCACCCGACACTTCCCGTCGCCGGGCGATCGTCTGCCACCTGCTTCTGACATCCGCTTCCGCGCGGCTCCGCGGCGGTGCCAGAGTGGCCGTCCCAGCGCCGGTCGTGGGAGGGACGTGGGTTGACCGCGATGGAGTTCATCGGCGCACTGCTCGAGTACGGCTGCGGCCTCCTCACCGGCCTGGCCTGCGGCGCATTCGCGCTGCGCCGCTCGCGCACCACGCCTCCGGTGCTCCACGCGCACGACGACCACGACGACCACGACGCGCGCGGCGCGCGCGGCGCCGCGCTGGCAGCGGTCGCGCGCGCGGCCCAGCAGGCGCTCCTGCAGCCCCTTTCCGGTGAGCTGAACGGTGTCCTGCTCGCCGGCCGCTACCGCCCGGCCATCGAAAACGCCGTCATAGGCGGCGACCTGCTCAACGTGGCGAACTCCCCGTACGGTCCGCGGGTACTGATCGGTGATGTGCGCGGCCACGACCTGGAGGCGGCGCGGCTCGCGACGCTCACGATCGGCTGCTTCCGCGAACACGCCTTCACCATGCCCGACCTGGTCCAGCTGACCAGGACGCTGGACGCCCGGCTCGCGCCCGAGCTGGACGCCGAGGGGTTCGTCACGGCCGTGCTGGTCGAGTTCGCGCCGGGCGAGGTACGGCTGGTCAACTGCGGCCACCCGGCCCCGCTGCGGATCGGCACGCGGCTGGAGCCGCTGGCCCCGGACGAGCCGGAGCCGCCGCTCGGCCTGCAGCCGGCCCCGCGTCCGCAGCGCGTCCGGCTGGGCACCAACGAGCGGCTGCTGCTCTACACCGACGGACTCATCGAGGCGATGGATCCGGACGGTGACCCCTTTCCGCTGGACGAGCGGGTCCGCGAGGCGCTGACCCGTCCCACGCTGGACGACGCGGTCGAAGCGCTGCAGTCCCTCCTCACGACGCACACGGCGGCGCCGCTCCGGGACGACCTGGCGCTGATGCTGTGCCAGCCGGGCGTCCAGTCCCAGATGCCGTCCGTTTCCACGGCGTGCGGGCCGCGGAAACGGACGAGCGGCGGCTGCTGAGAGGGCCGGGCCGGTCGCCGGGTCAGCCGCGGGTGAAGACCGCGACCGTACGGCCCGGGACGGTGAAGGTCCCGGCGCCCTTCTCGTAGGACGAGGTCCGTACGACCGGGTCGGCGCCGCGGGCCTGGACCGGGTGCAGCGCGTACGGCTGCCCGGCCACGTCCCGTACGGTCTGTGCCTGCCGCTCCGGCGTGGCGTTGAGGACCACGACCAGCCGGCCGAGCCGCATGGTGACCACGCCGGGCGTCTCGTCGCGGCCGGACAGCGGGAAGGACAGCGCCCGCTGCACCTGCTCGGTGGTGGCCAGGCCGAAGTCCGGCTCGGTGGCGCGGATGCGGGTGAGGTCCCGGTACGCGGCCGAGGTGCCGGTGATCTCTGCGCAGCCGGGGCGCAGCGCGGGGTCGGCGAGCAGCGGCCGCGCGTACGGCCACTTGTCCTTGTTGTCGGCGGCGGGCGGCAGGCCGCGCCCGAAGCCGTTGCCGTCGGCGCAGTTCCAGTGCAGCACGTTGAACCAGTCGCCGCTGTCGTAGGAGTTGCGGTCCAGCGACTTGGAACGGAGCAGGTCGGTGCCGGCCTGGGAGAGCGCCGGTCCCTGGGAGAGGGTGGCGGTGGCCAGCGCGAGGACCTGCATACGGGCGCGGTCGGCGGGCTTCGTGCGCTGCGGGAGCTTGTAGGCGAGCGCGTCGTAGAGGGTCTCGTTGTCGTGCGCGTCGGCGTAGGCGAGGGCGTCGCCGGGGGCCGCCGCGTAGCCGGCGGGCGCGCCGTTGTAGTCGACCTGCGAGCCCTTGACGCGGCGGCCCTTGCTGTCGGTGAACGTGTAGTCGGCGAGGCCGCCGGTCAGCCCGACCTTGATGAGGTCCTGGTAGTGCAGCAGCCGGGCCTTCTGCTCGTCCCGGTTTCCGTTGGCGGGCGAGTCGTTGGGGTCGGTGAACAGGCCGGAGGCGAAGCCCTGGACGCGCGGGTCGGCGTCGAAGGGGCCGCCGCCGCGTACCGCGTCGCGGGCGCGGTCGTCGAAGGTGGCGATGCCGGTCCCGGCCATGTTCTTCTGGGTGGCCTGGACGAAGCGCGCGTCGTTGGCGACCTCGCCGAAGTTCCAGCCCTCGCCGTAGAGGACGATCGCTTTGCCGTCCACGCCGTCCTTCGCGGGCGTGAGGGCGTCCAGGGCCTGGCGCACGGCGACGATGTTGGCCTTGGGGTGATGCCCCATCAGGTCGAACCGGAAGCCGTCGACCTTGTACTGCTTCGCCCAGGTCACGAGCGAGTCGACGACGAGCTTGCCCATCATGGTGTGCTCGGGCGCGGTGTTGGCGCAGCAGGTGGAGGTGGCGACGGTGCCGTCGTCCAGCAGCCGGTGGTAGTAGCCGGGGACGATGCGGTCCAGTACGGAACGGGGGTCCTGGCCGCTCGCGAGGGTGTGGTTGTAGACGACGTCCATGACGGCGCGCAGCCCGGCGCCGTTCAGGCCCTGGACCATGCGGCGGAACTCCACGGTGCGCGCCGTGCCGTCCGGGTCGGAGGCGTAGCTGCCCTCGGGGACGGTGTAGTGCACCGGGTCGTAGCCCCAGTTGTACGCGTCCTTGGCGGCGGTCTTCGCGACGCACTCCTGCTGTTTCTCGGAGTCCGGCGGGTAGGACGCGAGGTCGCAGTCCGGTTCGGTCCGCCGGTCGCGGCGCTCGGGGACGGACCCGAAGTCGAAGGCGGGCAGCAGGTGGACGTGGCTGGTGCCGGCGCGGGCGAGGCTGCGCAGGTGCCGCATGCCGTCGGAGCCGCGGTCGGTGAAGGCGAGGTACTTCCCGGGGTGCCGGGAGGTGCGGTCCGCGACCGAGAAGTCGCGGACGTGCAGCTCCTGGATACGGGCGTCGCGCAGCGGTACGGCGGCGGGCTTCTTCAGCCGGTCCCAGCCCCGGGGTGCGAGGCGGGGGTCGGCGAGGTCGGTGACGAGGCTGCGCTCGGAGTCCGCGGTGAGCCCGGTGGCGTAGGGGTCGGTGACCTTGTTGGTGACGGTCCGCCCGGCGGCGGGCGCGAAAACCGTGACGGCGTAGCGGTACGGCTTGCCCGTCCAGTTGCGCTCTCCGCGCGCCGACCACACCCCGGTCCGGTCGTCGCGGGTCATCGGCACGGTACGGCCGTCCAGTTCGAGGGCGACGGTGCGCGCGGTGGGTGCCCAGACGGAGAGGGTGGGGCGGCCGCGGTCGAAGACCGGGCCGAGCCGGGCGCGGGAGGCTTCCGCGCCGTACAGGTCGTCCAGCACGCCGGGTATCTGGACGCCGGTGGCCTCGCGCAGGGTGCCGTCGGCGGCCCGGCGGGTGGCGACGAGCCGGTCGCGCAGCGCGGTGGCGGCCTGCGCCCGGTCGCGCGGGTCGACGGTGAAGGCCGGGAAGTCCTTCAGATGCGGGTACTCGGCGCGCTCGTCGGGGGTCAGGGCACCGGGGGCGAGGCGCAGCCGCCGGTCGCCGTCGGGGCCGGATTCGAGCTGGAGGGTGCCGCCGGCCGGGTCGGGCGCGCCCTTCCAGACGACGGTGTCCCGGTCGATCCACTGGGCCTCGGCCTTGGCGGGGTAGGGCGGCGGGGCCGCCTGCGCGGGCGCGGCGCCGGGCAGGGCGGCGGCCGCCGCGGCGCAGAGCGCCGCGGCGAGCGCGGTGACGGTTCGGCGGAGGGTGCCGGTCACGGAGGTGATCTCCTTCAGGATGTTCAGCCGCAGGTGCGGGCGCCGGTGTGCAGCGCGAGGGCGGTGTTCGGGGCGAGGGTGGCGGTGAACCGCCCCGACCCGTCGACCGTGACGGTCCGCCCGCTCTGCACGTCGCAGTAGTTCCCGGCGGGCAGCGCGCTCTGGAACGTGCGGCTCAGGCTCGATCCCTCATGGTTGATCGCGGCGTACGCCTTGTCCCCGCGCCCGAAGGCGATGGCGTTGTTGCCGTTGTCCCACCAGTGGGTGACGGCGGTCCCGTGCGCGGTGTTGCGGAAGGCCACCATGGCCTTGATCTCGGGCCACTTGTGCTGGCACTTCCAGCCGTCCTGCCAGCAGGCGTTGACCGTGCCCCCGTTGGGCGGCCCGGCGTCGTGGTCGGTGAATTCATAGCCGGAGTGGACGTCCGGGGAGCCGTACGGCCAGGCCAGCATGAAGACGTTGGCGAGGGTGTAGTCCGCGCCGTTCTTGTAGCTGAGCGTGGAGCCGTTGCGCTCGGTGTCCCAGTTGTCGACGAAGACGCCGGACTTGCCGCTCGCCATGTAACCCCAGCCCTCGCCGAAGTTCTTCAGGTACGCGAGCTTTTCGTTCTGGAAGACGCGCTTGAGGTCGCGGCCGTAGCGGAATTCCTGCACGTCCCCGTTGCCGAGGTACTCGCTCGGCGAGACGGCCTCGCCCTCACCGTGGATGGCCTCCTGCTTCCAGTACACGCCCGGGTTGCTCAACCGGCCCTTGATGGCGGCCAGATCCTCGGCGGGCATGTGCTTGGCGGCGTCGATACGGAAGCCGTCCACGCCGAGCGAGAGCAGGTCATTGAGGTACTGCGCGATGCGGGAGCGGACGTAGGGCTCTCCGGTGTCCAGGTCGGCCAGGCCCACCAGCTCGCAGTGCTGGACGTTGAAGCGGTCCCGGTAGTTGCTGATCTGCGCGGTGCAGTCGTCCATGTCCTGCGGCTGGTAGATGCCGGGGTAGGTGTACTTGGAGTACGAGGAGCCGCCGGTGCCGGTGCCGGACCCGGCCGACATGTGGTTGATGACGGCGTCCGCGACGACCTTCACACCGGCCGCGTGACAGGCGTCGATCATGTTCTTGAAGGCGGTGCGGTCGCCGAGCCGGCCGGCGATCTTGTAGCTGACCGGCTGGTACGAGGTCCACCACTGGCTGCCCTGGATGTGCTCGGTGGCGGGCGAGACCTCGACGTAGCCGTATCCGGCCGGGCCGAGGGTGCCCTTGCACTCCCGGGCGACCGAGTCGTACCGCCACTCGAAGAGTTCGGCGGTGACGTCCTTGGTGCCGGGCGGCGCGGCCTCGGCGGGAGTGCCGAGGGCCGCAGCGGTGAGCGCGAGGGCGGCTGCCGCACAGCCGCGGGCCAGGGGTCTGAGAGGGGGCATGGTTCCTCCTGAGGGGGAGACGACAGCCTTGCCCGGCAACGCGCCATGCCCGTAAGGCTGTTGTTGTTCTATCCGCCGCAGTCCGTTGTTGCAAGACCTTTCGCAAGGCATTGCAACGGTGTTAACTTCAGCGGGCAGCACCCCGGTCCGGCCGGCCGGGGGCCACCCGTTACGCGGGGGGCCTCACGCGCCCGGCCGGCCGGACCGGTCCCCCGGGCACCGGCCCCGTCGACCCCCGCACCACCAGTTCCGGCTGGAAGACGAACTCCGTGCGCTGTACGGGGTTCCCCTGGATCTCCTCGATCAGCGCGCCGACCGCCGCGGTCGCCATCGCCTGCACCGGCTGCCGCACGGTGGTCAGCGGCGGGTCGGCGAACGCGATCAGCTGCGAGTCGTCGAAGCCGACCACCGACAGCTGCCCCGGCACGGCGAGGCCGCGCTGCCGGGCGGCCCGTACGACGCCCAGCGCCATCAGATCGCTGCCGCACACCACCCCCGTACAGCCCGCGTCCAGCAGCGCGGCGGCCGCGGCATGCCCGCCCTCGACGCTGAACAGCGTGTGCTGCACGAGCTGTTCGGCCTCGGCCTGTGCCAGGCCGAACAGCTCCTCCATGGCCGCGGTGAACCCCTCCGCCTTGCGCCGGGACGGCACGTACCGGGACGGGCCGACGGCCAGCCCGATGCGGGTGTGCCCCAGCGCGGCGAGGTGGGTGACGGCCATCCGGGCGGCCGCCCGGTCGTCGGGCGAGACGAACGAGGCGTGGATGTCCGCGTTGTAGCCGTTGATCAGGACGTACGGCACCCCGCGCGCGGTGAGGCGGGTGTAGCGGGCCGGGTCGGCACCGGTGTCCGCGTGCAGCCCGGAGAGGAACACGATCCCGGTGACGCCCCGCGCCTCTAACTGCTCGACCAGCTCGTCCTCGGTCGCGCCGCCCGGCATCTGCGTGCAGAGCACGGGCGTGTAGCCGTGCCCGGCCAGGGCTTGCTCGATGATCTGCGCGAACGCCGGGAAGATCGGGTTGGTCAGCTCCGGGATGACCAGCCCGACCAGCCCCGCGCTGCGCCGCCGCAGCCGCACCGGACGCTCGTAACCGAGCACGTCCAGTGCGGCCAGCACCCGCTGCCGGGTGGCACCGGCCACCCCGGTCCTCCCGTTGAGCACCCGGCTCACGGTGGCCTCGCTGACATCGGCCTGCGCGGCGATGTCGGCGAGCCTGGGGGGCAGCGTCACGCGGTCCACCACACGGCCGTGTCCGCGGCCAGTTCGTAGGTGCCGGGCCGGCCCGGGAGCTCCTGGGGCAGGGCTCCGCTGGACAGGAGCGGCCGTCCGGGGACGGTCAGCCGCACGGTCTCCGCCGTGGTGTTCACCGCGCAGGTGAAGCCGCCCGCGCGGCGGAAGTGGAGCACGCCCTCGGGCGCCGGCTGCCACTCCACTACGTCGCCCGCGCCGAGCCCGGGGTGCTCCCGGCGGACGGCGAGCGCCGTGCGGTACAGCTCCAGCGTGGAGTCCTGGTCGCCGCTCTGCGCCGCGACGCTCAGGGACGCCCACTCGGCGGGCTGCGGCAGCCAGCTGCCGCCGGTCCCGAAGCCGTACGGCGCCTCCGTACCGGACCACGGCAGCGGCACGCGGCAGCCGTCCCGCAGCCCCTCCTGCCCGTTCTCCTTGAAGAAGGAGGGGTCCTGGCGGACCTCGTCGGGCAGGTCCGTGACCTCCGGCAGGCCCAGCTCCTCGCCCTGGTAGACGTACGCGGAGCCGGGCAGCGCGAGCATCAGCAGCGCGGCGGCGCGGGCGCGGGGCAGGCCGCCGCCGAGCCGGGTGCGGTGGCGTACGACGTCGTGGTTGGAGAGCACCCAGGTCGTGGGCGCGCTCACCGGGCGCATGGCGTCCAGCGAGGAGTCGATGACCTCGCGCAGCTCGGCCGCGTCCCAGCCGGCGTTCAGGTAGTGGAAGTTGAACGCCTGGTGCAGCTCGTCGGGGCGCAGGTAGAGGGCGGTGCGGTCGGCGCTGGGCGTCCACGCCTCGGCAACCGCTATGCGCTCCCCCGCGTACTCGTCGAGGACCTTCCGCCAGGAGCGGTAGATCGCGTGCACGCCGTCCTGGTCGAAGAAGGGCAGTTCCTGGTTGCCGAGCAGCTTGAGCTGTTCGGCGTGGCCCATGTCCGGCAGACCCGCCGCCTTGACCAGGCCGTGCGCGACGTCCACCCGGAAGCCGTCGACGCCCAGGTCGAGCCAGAAGCGCAGGATGGAGCGGAACTCGTCCTGGACGGCGGGGTGTTCCCAGTTGAAGTCGGGCTGCTGGGGGGCGAAGAGGTGGAGGTACCACTCGCCGTCCGGGAGCCGGGTCCAGGCGGGGCCGCCGAAGATGGACTCCCAGTCGTTGGGGGGCTCCTCGCCGTTCTCGCCACGGCCCTTGCGGAAGTGGAAGCGCTCGCGCAGGGTCGAGCCCGGCCCCTCGGCCACCGCGCGCTTGAACCATTCGTGCTGGTCCGAGCAGTGGTTGGGCACCACGTCGACGATGGTGCGCAGGCCCAGCTCCCGGGCGTCGCGGAGCAGTGCCTCGGCGTCCGTCAGGTCGCCGAACATCGGGTCGATGGCCCGGTAGTCGGCCACGTCGTACCCGGCGTCGGCCTGCGGCGAGGCGTAGAAGGGGCTGAGCCAGACGGCGTCGACGCCCAGGTCCCTGAGGTACGGCAGCCGGTCGCGGATGCCGGCCAGGTCGCCCATCCCGTCGCCGTTGCCGTCGGCGAAGCTGCGCGGGTAGACCTGGTAGATCACCGCGTGGCGCCACCACTCGGTGGCAGGGGTGGTGGAGTTCTGGTTCATGTCATCCCTTGGTCGTGCCGGCGGTCAGGCCGGATACGAGATGGCGCTGGGCGAAGGCGAAGACGGCGGCCGCGGGCACGGCGACGATCACGGCCGCGGCGGTCATCGATCCCCAGTCGTTGTTGTACTGACTGACGAAGGTCTGCAGGCCGCCGGCGAGGGTGAGGTTCTCCTCGCCGGTCATGAAGGCGGACGCGTAGGCGACCTCGGCCCAGGCCGTGACGAAGGTGTAGAAGCCGGTGACGGCGAGCCCGGGTCGGGCGAGCGGCAGGACGAGCCGCCAGAAGGTGCCGAAGGGGTTGAGCCCGTCGACGCGGCCCGACTCGTCGATCTCCACCGGGATGGTGTCGAAGAACCCCTTCATCATCCAGGCGCAGAACGGCACGGCGATGGTGAGGTAGGTGATGACGAGGCCCGTGGGCTGGTTGAGCAGGCCCAGGCTCGCCATCAGGTTGTACAGCGGCACGATCAGCACGGCCACCGGGAACATCTGCGTGATCAGCAGCAGCCACATCAGCGGGCGCATCCCGGGGAAGCGGAAGCGGCTGACGGCGTAACCGGTGGTGGCGGCGAGGAAGACGCCGAGGACGGTGGTCACGCCGACGATCACCACGGAGTTCCCGAACCAGGTCAGGAACGCGGTGTCCGCCAGTACATGGGTGTAGTTGGCGAGCGTGAAGTCGGTGACCGGCTCGGTGGTGAAGGCGTCGTTCTTCGGCTTGAAGGAGGTGACCAGCAGCCACAGCGGCGGGAAGACCGCGACGACGGCGGCGGCGATGAGGGTGGCGTGCAGGCCGGTGGAGGCCAGCGGGCTTCTCTTCTTGTCGCGCACGGTCACCACACCTCGCCCTGCTTGCGCAGGCTGCGCCGGTAGACGATCGCGACGGCCGAGAGCAGCAGCAGGATCAGCACGCCCCAGGCGGCCGACTCGGAGAAGTTGCGCGGGCTGTCGATGAAGGAGAGCCGGTAGGCGTACGTCACGAGGATCTCGGTGGCGTCGCCGGGCCCGCCGCGCGTCAGCAGGAAGATCACCGGGAACATGTTGAAGGTCCAGATCGTGCTGAGCAGGATCACCGTGCTGGAGACGGAGCGCAGGGACGGCACGGTGATGTGGCGGAACCGCTGCCAGGGGCTCGCGCCGTCCATCTCCGCGGCCTCGTACAGCTCACCGGGGATGGACTGCAGCCCGCCGAGCAGCGCGACGAGCATGAAGGGCACGCCGAGCCAGACGTTGACGGCGATGACGGAGAGCTTTGCCCAGGTCGGGTCGTTGAGCCACGGGATCGCGTCGATGCCGCCGCCCTGGAGGAGCTTGTTGAGCAGGCCGTGCTTCTCGTTGTAGAGCATCCGCCAGGTGAAGACGGAGATGAAGGCCGGGATCGCCCAGGGCAGGATCAGCGCGAGCCGGTAGAAGGTGCGGCCCTTCAGCTTGCGGTTGAGGAGGTTGGCGAGGACCAGGCCGAGCGTGAAGGTGAGCCCGACGCAGGCGACGGTCCACACCACGGTCCAGCCCAGCCGGCTCCAGAAGACGCTGTCGCTCAGTACGGCCGTGTAGTTGTCCAGGCCGACGAACTTGTACGTCGCCGGGATGTGGTTCATGCCGATGTCGCGGGCGACATTGGCCTCGGTGGCGTCGGTGAGCGAGAGGTACAGGCCGCGGACCAGCGGGTAGCCGATGATGACCGCGAGGACGAGCACCACCGGGGCGACCATGGTCCAGGCGTACCAGTGGGTGCTCAGGGTCCGGCGGAGGCGGCCGGGCGGCGCGGAGCGCACCGCTCTTTCCTGGCTCTTGGGGGGAGCGAGCGTGGTCACTTGTAGTCCTTGAGCAGCTTCCGGTAGGCGTCACCGGTGTTCTTGGCGGCCTGTTCGGGGGTGGCGGAGCCGGTGAGGACCTTGTTCATCTGGACCTTGACGGGCTCGAAGAGCGAGTTGCCCTCGGCGATCCAGGGGCGCTCGACGGCCTTCTCGACGGCGGGCCGGAAGAACTTGACCATCTCGTTGTCCTTGACGGACGGCACGTCGTAGACCGACTTGCGGGTCGGCAGCAGGCTCAGCTTCTCGGTGGTCTGCTGCTGGACCTTGGCGGAGCTCATGTACTTCACGAACTCGTAGGAGGCGTCGAGGTTGCCGGAGCCCGCGTAGACGGAGAGGTTCCAGCCGCCCTGCGGGGAGCCCTGGGCCTTGCTGCCGCCGGGCACGGGCGCGACGCCGAGGTTGCTCTTGTCCTTGAATTCCTTGCCGGCCAGCGCGCCCTCGATGTCCCACGGCCCGTCGACCGCCATCGCGACGTCGCCGTCCTTGAGGGCCTTGAGCTGGTTCTCCTGGCCGTCGGTGGCATCGGTGACGGCGGCCTTGGAGTCGACCAGGTCCTTGATCGTCGCGAAGGCCCGGACGCCGGCCGGGTCGTCGATGAGGACCTTCTTGCCCTTGGCCTCGACCATGTCGCCGCCCTCGCCGTAGAGGTAGGGCAGGAACCAGTACGGGTCGTCGCCGCGCAGGTAGAGCGCGGTCGCGCCGGTCTTGGACTTGATCTTCTTGGCGGCGGTCTTCAGCTCGTCGAAGGTGCTGGGCACCCCGACGCCCGCCTCCTTCAGCAGCTTCTTGTTGTAGAAGAGCCCGAGGGTGTCGATGACCTGGGGCGCGGCATAGGTCTTGCCCTTGAAGCGGGTGCTGCCGGCCGCCTGCTCCAGGAAGTCCTCGTTCTTGTCCAGCGCGGGGGTGTTGTCCAGCGGCGCGAGGTAGCCGAGGTTGGCGAAGTCGGCGACCCAGGCGACCTCGGTACGCATCACGTCCGGCGCGCCGGAGTTGCCGCCGGCCGCGTTCTTGAACTTGGCGTTGGCCTCGCCGAAGGGGACGTTCACGTACTTGACGTCGACCCCCGGGTGCTCGCGCTCGAAGCCCTCGGCGAGCTTCTTGTACGTCGCCTTCTCGGCGTCGTTGGAGGTGTCCCAGAAGGTGACGGTACCGGACAGTTTGCCGCCGCTCTTCTGGTCGCTCCCGCCACCGTCACCGCCGCAAGCGGTCGTCGTCAGTGCCAGACCCGCGACCAGCGCGGTGGCCGCTATGCCACGTCGCATTGTGAACTCCTTCTGGAAAAGCCCGAGATACGTACGAGTTACGAACGAGGTACGTAGGAATCCGCCCGAGAGGGCGTCAGGAACGTAACAGCGGCGAAAAGAAACCGAAAGAGCTTGCGGCAAATTTCTGCAAGACCACCGGAAGATGTTGCAGCCCGGTTACCTCGACCCGTCACCCCGGCCCCCGTCGGGGCGTTGATCATCAGTAGCCCGATCGACCGAAGGACGGCCGATGACCCATGAGCTGACCTTTCCCTCGCCCGCCGCGCCGCCGGCCCCGGACCGCCCCGGCACCGGCTGGTGGCGCGACGCCGTCATCTATCAGATCTACGTACGGTCCTTCGGGGACGGTGACGGTGACGGCATCGGGGACCTGCCCGGCGCCCGCGCCCGTCTGCCGTACCTGAAGGAGCTGGGCGCCGACGCCGTCTGGCTGACGCCGTTCTACGCGTCACCGCAGGCCGACGGCGGGTACGACGTCGCCGACCACCGCGCCGTCGACCCGCTCTTCGGCACCCTCGCCGACGCCGAGGCGTTCCTGGACACCGCCCACGAGCTGGGCCTGCGCGTCATCACCGACATCGTCCCGAACCACACCTCCGACCGGCACCCGTGGTTCCGCGACCCGGACCTCGCCCGCGAGCGGTACATCTTCCGGCCGGGTCGCGGCACCCACGGTGAGCTGCCGCCCAACGACTGGGAGTCCGTCTTCGGCGGCCCCGCCTGGACCCGCACCGAGCGCGGCGACTGGTACCTCCACCTCTTCGCGCCCGAACAGCCCGACCTGGACTGGGAGCGCCCCGAGGTGCGGGCCGAGTTCGATGCGATCCTGCGGTTCTGGCTGGACCGCGGCGTCGACGGCTTCCGCATCGACGTCGCGCACGGCATGGTCAAGGCGCCGGGGCTGCCCGACGTCGGCCGCCGGCAGCAGGCCCGCCTCATCGGCACCGACGTGCTCCCCTTCTTCGATCAGGACGGTGTGCACGAGATCCACCGCCACTGGCGCCGGCTGCTGGACTCCTACTCCCCCGAGCTCTCCGAGCAGGGAGGATCCCCGGAGCGCATCGGTGTCGCCGAGGCATGGGCCCCGGACGCCGGCCGCCTCGCCCGCTACGTACGCCCCGACGAGCTGCACCAGGCGTTCAACTTCCACTTTCTGCAAGCGGACTGGGACGCGGCCGCGCTCCGCCGCGTCATCGACGAGTCGCTGGCCGCCACCTCCCTGGTCGGCGCGCCCACCACCTGGGTGCTCTCCAACCACGACGTGGTCCGCCACACCACCCGACTCGGCAGCCTCGCGCGCGCCCGCGCCGCCACCCTCCTCATGCTCGCCCTCCCCGGCTCCGCCTACCTCTACCAAGGGGAGGAGCTGGGGCTGCCGGAGGTCACCGAGCTGCCCGACGCGGTCCGCCAGGACCCCGCGTTCTTCCGCGGCGACGGCCAGGACGGCTTCCGCGACGGCTGCCGGGTGCCGCTCCCCTGGTCCGGTACGGAGGCGCCGTACGGCTTCGGGCCCGGCGGGAGCTGGCTGCCGCAGCCGGCGGGCTGGGCGGAGCTGACCGTCGAGGCGCAGACCGGCACCCCCGGCTCCACGCTGGAGCTGTACCGTGCCGCGCTCGCCTGGCGTCGCGCGCTGCCCGGCCTCGGCGACGGGCGGATGAGCTGGCTGGACGCGCCGGAAGGGGTGCTGGCGCTGCGCCGGCACGGCTTCGTGTGCGTACTGAACACCTGCACCCGGCCGGTGGAGGTGTCGGGCGCGGGCCGCCCGCTGCTCGCGAGTGCGCCGCTGCGCACCGAGGACGGCCGGGTCCGCCTCCCCGGCGAATCCTGCGCGTGGTGGGCAAGCCGGATCCCGACCGGTAAGGTCGGCTTCCATGACCGCGCGCCTGGCTGACATCGCAGTACAGGCGGGTGTCAGCGAAGCCACCGTCAGCCGGGTGCTCAACGGCAAGCCCGGCGTCTCCGCCACCACCCGCCAGTCCGTACTCGCCGCACTGGACGTCCTGGGCTATGAGCGCCCGGTACGCCTGCGGCAGCGCAGCGCCGGGCTGGTCGGGCTGATCACGCCCGAGCTGGAGAACCCGATCTTCCCGGCGTTCGCGCAGGTCATCGGCCAGGCCCTGACCCGTCAGGGCTACACCCCGGTGCTCGCCACGCAGACCCCCGGCGGCTCGACCGAGGACGAGCTGACCGAGATGCTGGTGGACCGCGGCGTGGCCGGCATCATCTTCGTCTCCGGGCTGCACGCCGACACCACGGCGGACATGGGCCGGTACGAGGCGCTGCGCGGCCAGGGCGTGCCGTTCGTCCTGATCAACGGTTACTCGGACAAAGTCCAGGCGCCCTTCATCTCCCCGGACGACGGCGTGGCGATCTCCCTCGCGGTCACCCACCTCGCGGCCCTCGGCCACGAGCGCATCGGCCTCGCGCTCGGACCGCGCCGCTTCGTGCCGGTGCAGCGGAAGGTCGAGGGCTTTCTGCGCGCCATGCGCGAGCAGCTCGGGATGACCGCCGACGAGGCGACGGAGCTGGTGCAGCACTCCCTGTACACGCTCGAAGGCGGGCAGGCCGCGGCCGGTGCGCTGCTGGAGCGCGGCTGCACGGCGGTGGTCTGCGCGAGCGACATGATGGCGCTCGGCGCGATCCGGGCGGCCCGGCAGCGCGGCCTGGAGGTGCCCGACGACGTCTCGGTGGTGGGGTACGACGACTCCCCGCTGATCGCGTTCACCGACCCGCCGCTGACCACCGTCCGGCAGCCGGTGCAGGCCATGGGCCAGGCGGCGGTGCGGGCCCTGCTGGAGGAGGTGGGCGCCGACCTGCCGGAGAGCCCGTCCGGGACCTCGCGGGCCCCGCTGCGTACGGAGTTCGTCTTCCATCCGGAGCTCGTGGTGCGCGGTTCGACGGCCTCGGCGCGGCGCACGGACCCCGACGGCGGCACGGGTATAGCCTCCCCCTCCGGGGCGAGAAAGGCTGTCCAGGACCCGACTCCAGGATGATCGGGTCTACCCCGATTTCTGGCAGACTGTCGGGCTATGGGTGATGCCAACGCGAGGATCCTTGACGGCCGGACGAGCGCACCGACACCCCCACCGCAGCGTTCCGGCCCGCCTCGCGGACGGGCGTCCGCCGCCCGGGTGCGCGGCGCGGCAAGACCTCGACTGTGGTTCGAGATCCTGCTGATCGCGGTCAGCTACTGGACGTACTCCCTGATCCGCAACGCCGTGCCGGAGCAGAAGACGCAGGCGCTGAGAAACGCCGACTGGGTCTGGCGGGCCGAGCACAGCATCGGCATCGCCGTCGAACACACCGTCAATCACGCGATGAATGCAGTGACCTGGCTGATCGTCGCGATGAACTACTACTACGCCACGCTGCACTTCATCGTCACCGTCGGCGTCCTGGTCTGGCTCTACCGCCGGCACCCCGGCCGCTACGCCGCCTCCCGGCTGGTCCTCTTCCTGACCACCGCGGTCGCCCTGCTGGGCTACTACTTCTTCCCCCTCGCGCCGCCCCGCCTGATGCCGGGCGGCCATTTCATCGACACGGTCATGGTGCATGACACCTGGGGCTCGATGGCCTCGGGCAACCTGGCGAGCATGTCGAACCAGTACGCGGCGATGCCCTCGATGCACATCGGCTGGTCGCTGTGGTGCGGCCTCACCCTCGCGCTGCTGGCGCGGCACACGTGGGTACGGGCGCTGGGCGTGCTGTATCCGGTGCTGACCCTGCTGGTGATCGTCTCCACGGCCAATCACTTCTGGCTGGACGCGGTGGGCGGCGTGCTCTGCCTGGCGTTCGCCTTCGCGGTGGCCCGCCTCTGGTACGGCACCACCCTCTCGCGCCTCCCCCGACCGGGCCCGGCCCCGACCCGTCCGTCGGAACCGAGCCCACAAACAAGCCCGTCCGGCGTTTGAGGACAGCCCGGCGGCAGCCGGGCTCGCGCGTCAGCCCACGCCGCGGTGCACAACAACACCACCGGTCATGGTGAGGGCCACGGGCGCCTCACCCACCTCGTCGGCCGGCGCGGAAATGGGGTCCACGCCCAGCGCGGTGAGATCCGCCCGGAAGCCCGGCGCAACGCGCCCCCCGTACGACTCCTCGCCCACGGCGAGCGCCGCGTGCGACGTCATGCCCTCCAGCGCCATCTCCCCCGTCAGCGCCTGTTCGACGGTGACCGGCGCGGTCTCCGGCGACCCGGCCGGACGGCGCAGCCGGGCGGTCGCGAGCACGCCCCGCGGGTCGTAGTGGGCTATCGGCCAGTCGGAGCCGAGGACCAGTACCGCGCCCGCGTCCCGCAGGTCGCGGCAGCGCCACGCCCGGGCCGCCCGCTCCTCGCCGACCCGCTTGGACCACTCGTCGGTGTGGTCGGCGCGGGTGTACGCGGTGTGGGTGGGCTGCATCGAGGCGGCCACTCCGAGCGCCGCGAACCGCGGCAGCTGCTCGTTCGGCACGGTCTCGATGTGCTCGATGCGGTGCATCCCGCGCTGCGCCGGGTCGCCCAGCGCCTCGACGGTGTCCAGGACGTGCCGGACGGCCGCGTCCCCGATGGCGTGCGTGGCGGTCCGTACCCCGGCCTTCGCGAGGTGGTGCACGGCGCGGGTGTACGCGGCGGGATCCGGCCAGAACGCCTCGGTGCCCTGGCCGTGGCAGTCGGCGTGCTCCAGCCAGGCGGTACCGCCCTCGACCGTGCCGTCCATGAAGAACTTCACGCCGCCCACCCGCCAGTGCCGGCCGGCCCGCCGCTGCAGCTCGATCAGGTGGTCCAGGGCCGCCCGGTCGGCGCCCGGCATGCACCAGGGCGCGATCCGCAGCCGCACCGGCAGTTCGCCGCCGTCCTCGATCCCGGCCAGTACGTCCAGTACGTCCTGGCCCTCCAGGTCCATGACGTGCGCGCCGGTCAGGCCGGTCGCGGCCATCTCGCCCAGCAGGGTGAGCAGCCGGGCGCGCCGCTCGGCCGCGCTGGGGCGGGGCAGCACGGGCAGCATGAGGTCCATCGCGGCGTGCTCGACGAGGTGCCCGGTGGGCCGGCCGTCCGGGTCGCACACGATCTCGGCCCGCTGGTCGAAGGCGCGCGGCCCGTCGATGCCGGCGGCGGCCAGCGCGGGGCCCGTGGCCAGCGCGGAGTGTCCGTCGTAGAGGCGGAGGAAGGCGGGGACGCCGCCGAGGGCCGGTTCGATCAGGTCGCGGTGGACGGGCCGGCCGCCGAAGGTGTTGTGGTCCAGGCCGTACCCCATGACCCACTCGCCGCGGCCGGCCGCGCGCGCCGCGCCGGCGAGCGCGTCCCGCAGCCCGTCCAGGTCCCGGCAGCCGGAGAGGTCCAGTCCGGTGGCCATCTCGCCGCCCCAGACCGGGTGGCTGTGGCCGTCGACCAGTCCGGGGGTGAGGGTGGCCCCGGCCAGGTCGATCACCTCGGTGTCCGGGCCGCGCCAGTCCCGTACCTCGTGCTCCTCGCCGACGGCGGCGATCCGGCCGTCCTTGACGGCGACGGCGCTCGCCCAGGGCCGGGCGGGGTCGAGGGTGCGGACGCGGGCGCCGGTCAGGACGGTGTCGGCGGCGGTGCTGCGGGACTCGGACACTGTTTCGGATCTCCTTGCGAAACGGCTGCGGGGGGTTGCGGTGGTACGGCCGTCGTGGTCAGTCGGCGGGCTCGGCCGCGAACTCCGCGTACACCGCGGGCCGGTTGCGGCGGAAGCGCACGGCGACCAGGACGCCGACGGCGAAGGCGGCGGGGACGGTGAGGACGAGGGCGGTGTTGGTCGCGAGGGGGGCCGCGGTCATCAGCCCGATCTTGGCGATGACCAGCCAGAGCGCGCCGGCCATCAGCACGGTGGCGGCGATCGGCGCGATCACCGTGCGCCAGCGGCCCTCCTGGTGCCGGATGCGGCGGAAGAAGAACGGGATGGCGACCGCGGTGATCCCCTGGAGGGTCAACAGACCGATCATTCCTGGGGTGTTCATCCACAGCAGCAGCTGCTGATACGGGTCGGCGCCGGCCAGCGCGAAGCCCGCGACGACGAGCAGCGCCAGCCCGCTCTGGAAGGCTCCGGCGACGTACGGGGAGCGGTGCTTGGGGTGCACCTTGCCCAGCAGCGGCGGCAGCACGCCCTCCTGGGACAGCGAGAGCCCGTAACGGTTGATCGCATTGTGGAAGGCCAGCTGCGAGGCGAGGATGCTGGTGACGATGAAGACGTGCATCAGGTCGGCGGCCCAGGCCCCGACGTAGTGCGTGGTGGCGGTGAAGAAGAGCCCGGCCGGGTCGGTGGCGACCGCCTTGAGGACCTTCGTACCGCCGAACGCCTGGATGACGACCCAGACGCTGAAGGCGTAGAAGACGCCGAGGAAGCCGACGGCGATGTAGGTGGCGCGCGGGATGGTGCGGCCGGGGTCGCGGGCCTCGCGGCGGTAGATGGCGGTGGACTCGAAGCCGGTGAAGGCGGCGAAGGCGAAGGCCAGGACCGCGCCGGTGCCGGGGACGAGGACGTTGCCGGGCGTGAACGAGTCCAGTGCCAGGCCCTCGGCGCCGCCGTCCAGCAGCACCCCGCCGGCCAGCAGCGCGAGGATGCCGGTCTCGGCGACCAGCAGGACGCCGAGGACCTTGGCACCGAAGTCGATCGAGCGGTAGCCCAGGTACCAGATGACGAAGACGCCGCCGAGCGCGATCGGCGGCCAGGGCACGTGGATGCCCCAGAGCGCCTCCAGCGCGTCCTGGGTGCCGGTGGCGAGCAGTCCGTACACGCCGATCTGCATGCCGTTGTACGCGAGCAGGGCCAGCGTGGCGGCGCCGAAACCGGCCGGGCGGCCCAGGCCCCTGGTGATGAACGCGTAGAAGCCGCCGCCGTGCTTCACGTGCCGGGTCATGGCGGTGAAGCCGACCGCGAAGAGGGCGAGGGTGGCGCCGGCGAGGAGATAGCCGACGGGGGCACCGATGCCGCCGACGCCGATGGCGAGCGGCGCGACGCCGGCCATGACAGTGAGCGGCGCCGCGGCGGAGACCACGAAGAAGGCGATGTCGGCGACGCCGAGGGTGCCCTTGCGCAGGGCGGGGGCGCCCTCGCCGGGTGGTGGTGCGGTGTGCTGTGGCGACCCGTCGCGGGCCCCGGACTCTACGGCCATGCGCTCTTGCCCTTCTGCTGCGGAAGAGGGGGTGGGGCGGCCTGGCACGAACACGGGTGGAACGGCAGCATGACCGCGGCGAAAACCTAAAGCCTTTCGGTTTTCGGCAATGTAGTCGCCGCCGTACGATTCGGGAAGACCTCACGGGCAGGAGAAACGAACATGGGGCGGCCGCGGAAGGCCCTGCTGGACCGGGAGCGCATCGGTGCGACGGCGCTCGAACTCGTCGATGAAAAAGGCGACTTCAGCGTGCCGGAGGTGGCCCGCAGGCTCGGCGTGCAGACCGCCTCGGTGTATCACCATGTGGACGGCCGGGCCGGCGTGATCGAACTGTTGCGGGAGCGGGTGACTGACGCGATAGACCCGGCCACGCTGAGCGACGTGCCCTGGGACACCGCCCTGGAGCGCTGGGCCCGCTCCTACCGCGCCGCCTTCGCCGCCCACCCGCGGACGATCCCGATGCTGATGACGTCACCGATCCGCGCCCCGCGGGTGCTCGCGCAGTACGAGTCCGTGGCCGGGCTGCTCTCGGAGGCGGGCTTCGCCCCGCCCCTGGTCCTGCCGATCATCACCGGCCTGGACAACATCGTCCTGGGCTCGGCCCTGGACATGTCGGCCCCGGAAACGATGTGGGAGGTCACCGAGGGCTCCGAGGCACCCCGGCTCGCCGCCGCCCAGTCGGCGACGGGCCCTTCCCGCGCAGACCAGGCCTTCGATCTCACGCTGGCGGGCTTCCTGGAGTACTGCAGGGGCCTGCGCCCCGTCAGGGGCGCGGGGAACTGCGCGAGCAACCACAGCGGCGCTGCAGACGGGCACAGCGCAACCGGGGCACATCAGGCCCCGTAAAAGATCTCCTCGACGACACCCCGCGCCCGCCGCGTGATCCGCCGGTAATCGTCCAGCATCTCCCCCACGTGCCCCTCCTCGTACCCGAGGTAGCGCCCGACCGCGGCCAGCTCCCGGGCGTCGCCCGGGAAGGTGTCACCCGGGCGGCCCCGCACCAGCATCACGGCGTTGCGCACCCGCGTCGCCAGTACCCACGCCTCGTCCAGCGTCCGCGCGTCGTCCGCGCCGATCAGCCCGGCGTCCCGCGCCGCGGCCAGCGCCGCGCGGGTGCGGGTCGTGCGCAGCGCCGGCTCTTCGTGGCCGTGCCGCATCTGGAGCAGCTGGACGGTCCACTCCACGTCGCTGAGGCCGCCGCGCCCCAGCTTCGTGTGCATCGTCGGGTCGGCCCCGCGCGGCAGCCGCTCGGACTCCATCCGCGCCTTGAGCCGGCGGATCTCGCGTACCGCGTCCTCGCCCAGCCCCTCGCGCGGGTACCGCAGCGGATCCACCAGCTCGATGAACCGCCGCCCGACCTCCTCGTCGCCCGCGACCGGCTCGGCGCGCAGCAGCGCCTGTGCCTCCCAGGTCAGCGACCAGCGCCGGTAGTACGCGGCGTAGGAGGCGAGCGAGCGCACCAGCGGGCCGGTCTTGCCCTCCGGGCGCAGATCCGCGTCGATCATCAGCGGTGGGTCGGAGGAGGGCAGCTGGAGCAGCCGGCGCATCTCGTTGGCCACCGCGAACGCGGCCTTGGCCGCCTCCTGCTCGTCCGCGCCCTCGCGCGGCTCGTGCACGAACAGCACGTCCGCGTCCGAGCCGTAGTTCAGCTCGTGGCCGCCGAAGCGGCCCATGCCGATCACGGTGAAGCGGGTCGGCAGGGTGTCGCCCCACTGCTCGCGCACCGCGGCCCGCAGCGCGCCCGCGACCGTCGCGGCGTTCAGGTCGGACAGCGCCGAGCCCACCACGTCCACGGCCTGCCCGTGATCCTCCTCGGCGGGGCTGGCCTCCGTGCCGTACGCGCCGATCAGGTCGGCGGCCGCGGTGCGGAACAGCTCGCGGCGGCGCACCCCGCGGGCCGCCGCCACCGCCTGCTCGGCGCCGTCCGCGCGGCCGACCGCGGCCAGCACCTCCTGCTCCAGCGCGGCCCGGCCGCGCGGCTTCAGCCCGTCGGGCGCGCCGAGCAGCGCGACCGCCTCGGGGGCGCGCAGCAGCAGATCGGGGGCGAGCCGGCCGGCGGACAGCACCCGGGCGAGGTTCTCGGCGGCCGCGCCCTCGTCGCGCAGCAGCCGCAGGTACCAGGGCGTCTTGCCGAGCGCGTCGGAGACCTTGCGGAAGCCCAGCAGCCCGGCGTCCGGGTCGGCGGAATCGGCGAACCAGCCGAGCAGCACCGGCAGCAGGGTCCGCTGGATGGCGGCCTTGCGGGAGACGCCGGAGGCCAGCGCTTCCAGGTGGCGCAGCGCGCCGACCGGGTCCTCGTAGCCGAGCGCTTCCAGGCGCTGCCCGGCGGCCTTGGCGGAGAGCCGGATCTCGCCCGGCTCCAGGACGGCGACGGCGTCCAGCAGCGGACGGTAGAACAGCTTCTCGTGGATCCGGCGCACCTCGCGCGCGTGCCACTTCCACTCCTTGCGGAGGGTGTCGACCGGCTCGGTGCGCATGCCGAGCGAGCGGGCGAGCCGGCGCAGGTCCTGCTCGTCCTCGGGCATCAGGTGCGTCCGGCGCAGCTTGTACAGCTGGATGCGGTGTTCCAGGGTGCGCAGGAAGCGGTACGCGGCGTCCAGCGCGGTGGCGTCCTGGCGGCCGACGTAGCCGCCGGCGGCGAGCGCCTTCAGGGCGTCGAGGGTGGTGGCGCTGCGCAGCGTGGCGTCACTGCGGCCGTGCACCAACTGCAGGAGCTGGACGGCGAATTCGACGTCCCGCAGGCCGCCGGGGCCGAGCTTGAGCTCGCGGTCGACCTGGCCCGCCGGGATGTTGGCGACGACCCGGCGGCGCATCTGTCGGACGTCGACGATGAAGTTCTCGCGCTCGGCTGCCTGCCAGACCAGCGGGGTGACGGCGTCGACGTACTCCTGCCCCAGCTCCGGGTCGCCGGCCACCGTGCGGGCCTTCAGCAGCGCCTGGAACTCCCAGGTCTTGGCCCAGCGCTGGTAGTACGCGAGGTGGCTGCTGAGGGTGCGGACGAGCGGGCCGTTGCGGCCCTCGGGGCGGAGGTTGGCGTCGACGGGCCAGATCGTGCCCTCGGGGGTGACGTCGGAGCAGACGCGCATCATGCGGGCGGCGAGCCGGGTCGCGGCCTGGAGCGCGTCGGACTCCTCGACGCCGTCCTTGGGCTCGGCCACGAAGATGACGTCCACGTCGGAGACGTAGTTCAGCTCGTGGCCGCCGCACTTGCCCATGCCGATGACGGCGAGCCGGCTGACGGCCGCGTCCTCGGGCTGCTCCTCGGAGGCGATCTCCAGCGCGGCCCGCACCGTGGCCGTGGCCAGGTCCGCCAGCTCGGCCGCGGTCTGCGCCACGTCCGTCGTGCCGCAGACGTCACGGGCCGCGATGCCCAGCAGCGCCCGCCGGTACGCGACCCGCAGCGCATCCTCGCGGGACAGCTTCGCGCCCCGCTCGCCCCAGATGCCCTCGGCGAGCGCCTGCTCGAACTCCGGGGTGGTGGGGTGCAGATCGACCGACTCGTACGTGGCCAGCGACTCCCAGTCCTTGGGGTGCCGTACGAGGTGGTCGCCGAGCGCCTCCGAGGCCCCGAGCACGCCGAGCAGCCGGTCCCGCAGCGGCTTGGCGGTGACCAGCGTGGACAGCAGCCGCTGCCGGTCCTCCTCCGACTGCGCCTCGGCCAGCCGGACCAGGCCCATGAGCGCCTGGTCCGGATCGGCGGTGCCGCCGAGCGCTTCGAGGAGCACCGAATCGGACCGTACGGAGGACAGTGCGGGGGCGTCCAGCAGCTTCCCGGCAGCCTGCGGATCGGTGAAACCGTGCCGCAGCATCCGGGTGAACGTGCTGCTCCGCCGTCCCTGCGGAGCGGGAAGTGCCATCGGGCGGTTGCCTCTCGGAGAACCTGCCGGATCGGTTTTTCAGATGATTGACGTGCTGTGCCTCAGAGCACCGGCAGCATCTTGCGCAGCTCGAAGGCCGTGACCTCGGAGCGGTACTCCTCCCACTCCTGCTTGTTGTTGCGCAGGAACTCATGCGCCTGAACAGCCACCTCGCACCACTCCCTCATCGTCATCCGTGACCAGCCGCGGAGCCGCTGTCAGTGGTCGTCCTCGGCTGTCGTCAGTCACCCTTCGACAGCCCCCGACGGCCCAACGACCACGCTCGACGAGTCGCTGGCGATAGCAGCATGCGCCGCTAACGTTAGCAAGCCTGCTGGCAGCGCTCATGGGCCCTGATCAGTGTGTTAGCGGTCAGCGAGCCGGGCGAGCGAGTCAGGGACAGCAGGCATGCATCCGGCGGGTCCCGGCGCGGTCGTGCCCGTTGCCCCACACCGCCAGGTCGCCCGGGCGGCCCGGCGCCGCCGTCGACCACCGTCCGACTTGCAGGACTTCAGCTTTCCATACCCCTTTGCCGTAATTCCCTTTCAGAACGCAGGTGCCCCTGTGGCTCCTGAGTCAGCATTTATCAAGTTACTCGAAGAAACGGCGCGCGTTCGACGCGGTGCACACCTGCGCACATCCGTGCACTGGCCTTTGAGGCTAGGACACTTCACCAACAGGCCGTAGCTTCACTTGCACCACATTCACCGGAGGGGGGAAAGATCAATGACCGAGGAGAGCGAAACCGGTTCCCGGAATTCAGACGGAACGAACTCACAAACTGCTGAGCGTCCGTCTCGAAATAGGGCTATGGTCCTCGGCGTGGCAGGTGTCGTCTTGGCGGCTGTTCCGATCGCCTGGGCAGTGATCACTGCACTCAGCGACTTCCAAACAGAGCGCGAGTACGTCACGGAGGCGGACCGAGAATGCGCGAAATACCGCCCCGCTCTTCAATCGCTCGGCCCTGAGCCGTGGCAAGGGGATCAGGAAACTTACACCCGGTACTTGAGGCAGAGGGTCACCATAATCCGGTCGGCCTTGAAAGACTGGGGGGACGTGAAGATGCCACCATCCCTGCAAGAGAAGGTGAATGACTCCTATTTCGCCGCCGACTCTGCCGCTGTCGAGTTGGAAGCTGCAGTCGATTGGGCCACAGCCGGAAACACGGACAAGGCGAACGACCACATCGATGAGTCGCGCGGTTTGGCGACAGATGCCATCCGAGGAGCTCGGTCCGCCGGACTGAGAATTTGCCCCCTTGGGTTCTGACCTTCTTGCAGTGTCGCGGTGGCAACAACTGAAACAACGCGAACCGGGGCCGCCCTCCCGGCGGCCCCGAGACGGCCCAACGGGCGCCGTCACCCCCAGGGACGCCGGGCCGCGGCCCAGGCCGCATGAGACGCACGCCGGCCAACGGCTCACCGCCGCTGGCCCGAAACGTCACTGCGGAGCTAGTACGCCGCTGACCTGCGGTTACAGCACGGGCAGCATCTTGCGCAGCTCGAAGGCGGTGACCTCGGAGCGGTACTCCTCCCACTCCTGCTTCTTGTTGCGGAGGAAGAAGTCGAAGACGTGCTCGCCCAGGGTCTCCGCGAGCAGTTCGCTGCGCTCCATGAGGGAGATGGCCTCGCCGAGGTTCTGCGGGAGCGGCTCGATGCCCATCGCGCGGCGCTCGGCATCCGACAGGGCCCACACGTCGTCGTCGGCGCCTGCGGGGAGTTCGTACCCCTCCTCGATGCCCTTGAGCCCGGCGGCCAGCAGCACCGCGTACGTCAGATACGGGTTGGCGCCGGAGTCGATGGAGCGCACCTCGACCCGCGTCGAGCCCATCTTGCCGGGCTTGTACATGGGGACACGGATCAGCGCGGAGCGGTTGTTGTGACCCCAGCAGATGTACGAGGGGGCCTCACCGCCGGCGCCCGCCGGGCGGTTGGCGCCGCCCCAGATCCGCTTGTAGGAATTCACCCACTGGTTGGTGATCGCGGAGGTCTCCGCGGCGTGCCGCAGCAGGCCCGCGATGAAGGACCGGCCGACCTTGGAGAGCTGGTACTCGGCGCCCGACTCGTGGAAGGCGTTGCGGTCGCCCTCGAAGAGCGAGAGGTGGGTGTGCATGCCGGAGCCGGGGAACTCCGAGAATGGCTTCGGCATGAAGGTCGCCTGCACGCCCTGCTCCAGCGCGACCTGCTTCATGACGAGCCGGAAGGTCATGATGTTGTCCGCCGTGGACAGCGCGTCGGCGTACCGGAGGTCGATCTCCTGCTGGCCCGGGGCGCCCTCGTGGTGGCTGAACTCCACCGAGATGCCCATCGACTCCAGCATCGTGATCGCCTGGCGCCGGAAGTCCATGCCCACGTTCTGCGGGGTGTGGTCGAAGTAGCCGGAGGAGTCGGCGGGGGTGGGCCGGCCGCCGTCCACCGGCTTGTCCTTGAGCAGGAAGAACTCGATCTCGGGGTGGGTGTAGAAGGTGAACCCGAGGTCGGAGGTCTTGGCCAGGATCCGCTTGAGGACGTAGCGCGGGTCCGCGTAGGACGGGGAGCCGTCCGGCATCAGGATGTCGCAGAACATCCGGGCGGTGCCGGGGGCCTCGGCGCGCCACGGCAGGATCTGGAAGGTGCCGGGGTCGGGCTTGGCGATCATGTCGGACTCGTAGACCCGCGCGAAGCCCTCGATGGCCGAACCGTCGAAGCCGATGCCCTCGTCGAAGGCTTGCTCCAGCTCGGCGGGGGCCACCGCGACCGACTTCAGGAAACCGAGCACATCGGTGAACCACAGCCGTACGAAGCGGATGTCGCGCTCCTCCAGCGTGCGGAGCACGAACTCCTGCTGCTTGTCCATGTTCACCAATCCTTGCAGGTCGAACGGCCTGTCCACGCCCATCGCCCTTGACGGGGCGCGGCACGCCAGTATCGCGTGCGGGGGTTACCGTCACATTACGTTGTCACGGCCCCTTCGGGCAGGCCCGGGGGCCGTACGGGGTTTCGCGTTCCCCGGCGGTTCCGGCCAAACCCTTGACGCGCCCCTGACAGTGGCACCGGGGCGGTGGGACGCTGCCTCTGCACATCGCTGTACGTCCACTCCGCTCCGGGCCGCCGGCCGGCGGTCCGTACGTCGTGGCCCGCGCACCCGCGGGACCACCGCACCAGGGGGTACGCGTGAGACAGACCGTCCAGGGCACCGGCACCGTCCGGCGCCACCGCTCCCGCACGTCCGGCTCCGCAATAACGGGGATATCCGGCCGGACGTCCGCCCGCATCACCGCCGCGGCGCTGCTCGCCGCCGGCACCCTCTGCGCCACGGCGCTGCAGGCCCCCGCGGCCGGCGCCGCCGAACCGCCCGGCGCCGCTGCCTCCGCCGCCGCCACGCAGGACGCCAAGAAGGCGGCCGCCTTCTGGACGGCGGACCGGATGCGCGCCGCGAAGCCGCTCGACCTGCTGTCCGTCGCCCGGAAGAAACTCGACGCCGCGGCCGCCCGCGCGGCGTCCGCCCCGGCCGCGCACGCCGTGCCGCGCGGCAAGGAAGCGACCGTACCGCCCACCCTGCCGTCCCTGCCGTCGCCCGGCCTGAAGTCCTTCCCGCAGGCCGGCGCGCCGTGGACCGGCGGCGGCAAGGTCACCACCACCGCAGGGCGGGTCTTCTTCACCTACCAGGGCCGCCAGGCATCCTGCTCCGGCAACGCGGTGACCAGCGAGAACCGCAGTACGGTCCTCACCGCGGGGCACTGCGTGAAGCTGGACGGCGCCTGGCACACCAACTGGGTCTTCGTCCCCGGCTACCACGACGGCCAGGCCCCGCACGGCAAGTGGGCCGCGAGCAAGACCCTCGCCACCCCGCAGTGGACCGCGAGCGAGGACATCAATTACGACGTCGGCGCGGCGGTCGTGCCGCCGCTGAACGGCAAGCACCTCACCGACGCGGTCGGCGCCCAGGGCGTCGCCTTCAACACCGGATACAACAAGAAGATGTACGCCTTCGGCTACCCGGCGGCGTCCCCCTACGACGGCAGCAAGCTCATCTACTGCAGCGGCAATACCTTCAAGGACCCGCTGCTCTCCAAGGACCACGGGATGAAGTGCAACATGACCGGCGGCTCCAGCGGCGGGCCGTGGTTCACCGGGTTCGACGAGAAGACCGGCACCGGGCTCCAGTCCTCGGTGAACAGCTTCGGCTACACCTTCCTGCCCAACACGATGTTCGGCCCGTACTTCGGCGACGACGCGAAGAACCTGTACAACAAGGCGCAGAGCAGCTGAGAAGTGGGGCGAGCCCGGGGACCCGGGACCCGGGCCCGCCCCCGCAACACCCCCGAAACGCGACAGCCCCACATAACGTCAGTACGACGATTACACTCGGCCGCGTGCCTCAACTTCGCCTGGCTCTGCATCAGACCGATTTCTGTGTGGGCGACCTCGCCCGGAACGCCGAGACGATCGTGCGCCGCACCCGGGAGGCGGCCGGACAGGGCGCGCACCTGGCGGCATTCCCCGAGATGGCGCTGACCGGCTACCCCGTCGAGGATCTCGCGCTGCGGCCCTCCTTCGTCGAGGCGAGCCGCGGCGCGCTGCGCGCCCTGGCCGCCCGGCTGGCCGACGAGGACCTCGGCGAGACCGCCGTCGTGGTCGGCTACCTGGACCGCTGCGAGAGTGCCCAGCCACGGTACGGACGGCCAGCGGGCGCCCCGCAGAACGCCGCGGCCGTGCTGCACCGCGGCCGGGTGGCCCTCACCTTCGCCAAGCACCACCTCCCCAACTACGGCGTCTTCGACGAGTACCGCTACTTCGTCCCCGGCGACACGCTCCCCGTCGCCCGGGTGCACGGCGTCGACATCGCCCTCGCCATCTGCGAGGACCTGTGGCAGGACGGCGGCCGGGTCCCGGCGGCCCGCACGGCCGGCGCGGGTCTGCTGCTCTCCGTCAACGCCTCCCCCTACGAGCGGGACAAGGACGACACCCGGCTGGAGCTGGTGCGCAAGCGCGCCCAGGAGGCGGGCTGCACGACGGCGTATCTGGCGATGACCGGCGGCCAGGACGACCTGGTGTTCGACGGCGACTCGATCGTGGTGGACGCGGCCGGTGATGTGCTCACCCGCGCCCCGCAGTTCACCGAGCAGTGCCTCCTCCTCGACCTGGAGCTGCCGGCCGCCGCGCCCGAGCCGCCGTCCGGTGTCGTGGACGACGGCCTCCGCATCGACCACGTCACGCTCTCCGCGGACCCGCTGCCGCCCTATGCCGCGCTGCCGATGCCCGCCCCGGCCCCCCGCCTGGACGCCTCCGAGGAGATTTACGGCGCACTGGTCATGGGCCTCCAGGCGTACATCACCAAGAACAACTTCCGCAGCGTGGTGATCGGCCTCTCCGGCGGCATCGACTCGGCGCTGGTCGCCGCCCTGGCCGTCGACGCGCTAGGCCCGGACAACGTGCACGGCGTCTCCATGCCCTCCCGCTACTCCTCCCCTCACTCCAAGGACGACGCCGCCGAACTGGCCCGCCGTACCGGACTGCACTACCGCACGGTCCCCATCGGCCCGATGTTCGACGCGTACATGGGCTCGCTGGACCTGACCGGCCTGGCGGAGGAGAACCTCCAGTCCCGCATCCGCGGCACCACACTGATGGCGATCTCCAACCAGGAGGGCCACCTGGTCCTCGCCCCCGGCAACAAGTCCGAGCTGGCGTGCGGCTATTCGACCCTCTACGGCGACTCCGTAGGGGCGTACGGTCCGATCAAGGACGTCTACAAAACGGTCGTCTTCCAGCTCGCGAAGTGGCGCAACCAAGCAGCCGCGGCCCGCGGCGAAACCCCGCCCATCCCGGAGAACTCGATCACCAAGCCGCCCAGCGCGGAGCTCCGCCCCGGCCAGGTCGACACCGACTCCCTCCCCGACTACCCCACCCTCGACGCGATCCTGGACCTCTACGTCGACCGCGACCTGGGACACTCCGAGATCATCGCGCGGGGCTTCGCCCCGGAGCTGGTCACCCGAGTCCTCCGCCTGGTCGACACCGCCGAATACAAACGCCGCCAGTACCCGCCAGGCACCAAGATCTCCGCCAAGGGCTTCGGCAAGGACCGCCGCCTCCCGACCACGAACCGGTGGCGGGAGGGCGACTGACCAATAAGGAGTTGTCGCTGGGTGATGGTGGTGGATCCAATGACCGGCATGATCAGGTCACCATCGCCATCCGGAGCGGAGCACACGGACGGGTCGTCCGTCCGCCTGGGCGCTCTCGTCCCCCTGACGCGGCCGGGCTGGGTCGCGGCGGGCCGACACCTGCTCACAGGACTCGACCTGGCCGTTCGCGAGGTCAACGACGTCGGCGGGATCGACGGCAGACCACTGGAACTGGTGGTCCGGGACACCGCGGCCGATCCGGAGCGGGCCGCGGCGGCCGTGGACGAACTGGCCGGCCTGGGCGTGGCCGCCGTGGCGGGCGAGTACCACAGTGTCGTCGCCCGCGCCGCCGCCGCTCGGGCCGACGCCCTCGGCGTCCCGTACCTCTGCTCGTCCGCGGTGCTCGACGCGCTCATCGAGGAGCCGACGAATGGGGTCTCCCCTGCTCGAGCGATGCCGGGAGCTCGGGGACGGGTCGCGCGCCTGGCCCCGCCCCAGTCCCGCGGCTGGCGGGTCTACGCGGACTTCCTCCTCGGCGCGGGACGGCGCCGGATCGCCGTGGTCACCCAGCCGAGCGTCTACTGGGCGTCCGGGACCCGCGTCCTGCGGGACCACCTCGCTCCCCGCGGCGGCACTGTCCTCGAACTCGACGCGAACGCGCTCACCCCCGAGGCCCTGTGCGACGCGCTCGTCGACCACGGCGCGACGGCGCTCCTGCTGCTGGTCGGCCATCCGGAGCCGGCGGTGCCGATCGTCAGGGCCGTCCGGGGCGACCGGCGCCTCGCGGAGATCCTGATCGGCGCTCCGGCCGGACAACCGGAGTTCGCCGAATGGGGCGCGCTGCTGGGCGAGGACGGCGCGGGCATCCCGTATCTGCGCTACCTGCCCGAGCGCCTCGGTCCGCTCGGCGAACGCGTCGGGAAGGAGCTCCGCGAGCGGCTGGGCGAAGCGCCCTCCTTCGTCGCCTTCGAAGGCTGGGACACCGTCGCCGTCCTCGCCGAGGTGCTGCGTTCCCACGGCACGGACCGGGCGGCCATCGCCGACTCATGGCCGCGCGTGGTGGTCGAGGGCACCCGCGGACCGATCCGGTTCTCCCGCACGCCGGGCACCGGCGTGTGGCAATGGACCTGGCCACCGATCCAAATCGTCGACCGGGACCCGGCGGAGCCCGATCGCTTTCGGGTCCGCCACGTCGGCTGAGCGGCCCGGAGGTCCGACTGCCCTGATCGGTCCGGGACGGAGGCTTTCGTCGCGGGCGAGCAGGCGGAAAGGACCGGCGGGAGGAGCGTTGGGCTCCTTCCGCCGGTCCGGGTGGGT
>NZ_NHSG01000292.1:0-3455 GCF_020024005.1 Streptomyces purpurogeneiscleroticus | reverse complement strand
ACCTCCACCACACTTCTCTCGACGCTACCGCCACCCACTGACAATCCGACGTACGCCGAGCACCGGACCGTGCGTACCCCGAGCAGGACCAGGACGCATGCCCAACCCACCCGCGGACGTGGCCACGGAACCGGCCGCCACCCAGCCCGACACCTACGCCCGCAAAGCGGTACTCGCCTCCGCCGTCGGCTACGGCCTCGAGGGCTTCGACCTCCTCATCCTCAGCTTCGCCCTCTCCGCGATCACCGCGGGGCTGAGCCTGACCTCCGCCCAGGCCGGTTCGCTCACCACGATCACCCTCATCGGCTGCGTCGCCGGCGGGCTCCTCTTCGGCGTACTCTCCGACCGCCTCGGCCGCATCCGCGTCCTGACCTGGTCGATCATCCTCTTCGCCGTCTTCACCGGCGTCACGGCCATCGCCCAGGACTTCACCCAGCTCGCGGTCTCCCGCTTCATCGCCGGCATGGGCATCGGCGGTGAATTCGGCATCGGCATGGCGCTGGCCGCCGAGGCGTTCCCCAGCCGCAAGCGCGCCCGCGGCACCTCCTACGTCGGCCTCGGCTGGCAGACCGGCGTCCTCGCCGCCGCCCTGGTCTCCGCGCCCGTCATCGAAGCCTGGGGCTGGCGCGCGCTCTTCGCCCTCGGCATGCTGCCCGCGCTCGCGGCCTTCCTCTTCCGCCGCACCATGCACGAGCCCGCCGCGTTCACCGCAGCAAAGACCGCCGAGCGGCCGGCCACCGCGCCGCTGCGCTCGCTGGTCGCCACCCCCGCCGCGCGCCGCGCCACCCTCGGCGTCCTCGTCCTGACCTCGGTACAGAACTTCGGCTACTACGGCATCATGACCTGGCTGCCGAGCTACCTCTCCCAGCAGTTCGGCTACAGCCTCACCAAGTCCGGCGCCTGGACCGCCGTCACCGTCGTCGGCATGGCCTGCGGCATCCTCGCCTTCGGCCACCTCGCCGACCGCATCGGCCGCCGCCCCACTTTCTGGATCTTCCAGGCCGGCTCGGTCGTCACTGTCCTCGCGTACGCGACGCTCGAAACGCCGACCGCGCTGCTCATCGGCGGCGCGGTCATGGGCGCGTTCGTGAACGGCATGACCGGCGGCTACGGCGCGCTCATCGCCGAGCTGTACCCGACGCACGCCCGCGCCACCGCGCAGAACGTCCTCTTCAACGTCGGCCGCGGCATCGGCGGCCTGGCCCCGCTCGTCGTCGCCCTGGTCGCCACGTCGTACGGATTCCAGAAGGCCATCGGCCTGCTCGCCGTCATCTACGTCCTGGACATGGCGGCGATGCTCCTGATCCCGGAGCGGAAGGGCGCGGAGCTCGACTGACCCGCGCGTACGCGAAGGGGGCACCGGCTCGCAGCCGGTGCCCCCTTCTTCGTACCGCTAGTTCTGCCAGGTCCCGCCCAGCCGCGGCGCCAGCCATGACGCCGCCCGAGCCCGGAACCGGGCCGGCGGCAACGCTCCCGACCCGGCCGGTACAAGGCCGAGCAACGGCGCCCCCGCCACCTCCGGCAGATCCTCCACATTGCAGCGCGACGCAAGATCCGGCTCGGCGGGCCAGCTGCCGATGACCACGCCCGCACACGCGATGTCCATCGTGCGCAGTGCGAGCGCCGTCAGGGCCGTGGCGTTGAGCGTGCCGAGGCCCGCCTGCGCCACCATCAGCATCGGCACGCCGAGTGCCTTGGCCGCGTCGGCCAGGGTGGCGCCGGTCTCGTCGAAGCGGACCAGCAGCCCGCCCGCGCCCTCGACCAGCACCACGTCGTGCTCGGCGGCCAGCTTCTCCGCCGCCTCGGCGATCTCGTGCGGGCGTACCGGCGGCAGCCCGGACCGGCGGGCCGCCGTTGCGGGGGCCAGCGGCTCGGGGTACCGGGCGAGTTCGGCGGTGGTCACGCCGGAGCCCGCGAGTCGCGCGACCTCCGCGACATCCCCCGGCTCGCCCGCCGCCACGCCGGTCTGCGCGGGTTTGAGTACCGCGACCGACCTGCCGCGGGCCAGTTCGGCGGCGGCGATGGCGGCGGTGGTGATCGTTTTGCCGATCTCCGTGCCCGTGCCCGTGATGAACAGCACCGACATGCTTACGCGCTCCTCCTCAGCCCTCGCGCGCGGCGGCGCACACCGCGGCGCAGATGCGGGCGATGTCCTCGTCGCCGGTGATGTACGGCGGCATCGTGTAGATCAGATCGCGGAACGGGCGCAGCCACACGCCCTGTCCGACGGCAGCCCGGGTCGCGGCCGTCATGTCGATCGGGTGGTCGAGCTGGACGACGCCGATGGCGCCCAGTACGCGTACGTCCCGGACGCCCGGGATCGTCCTGGCCTGTGCCAGTCCGTCCCGCAGCCCGGCCTCGATCCGCTTGATCTCCTGGCGCCAGTCCTGCGTCAGCAGGACGTCCAGCGAGGCGTTGGCGACCGCGGCGGCCAGTGGGTTGGCCATGAACGTCGGCCCGTGCGCGAGCACCGGCACCTCGCCCCGGGAGATCCCGGCCGCCACCCGCGGCGTGCACAGCGTCGCCGCCATGGTCAGATAGCCGCCGGTCAGCGCCTTGCCGAGACACATCACGTCCGGTACGACACCCGCGTGACCGGCCGCGAACAGCTCGCCGGTGCGGCCGAAGCCCGTCGCGATCTCGTCGAAGATGAGCAGCACGTCGTGCGCGTCGCACGTCTCGCGCAGCACCCGCAGATAGCCGGGGGAGTGGAAGCGCATGCCGCCCGCACCCTGGACGACCGGCTCCACGATGACCGCGGCCAGTTCGTCGGCGTGCCGGCCGATCATGTCGCGCACGTGGTCCGCGTACGCCTCGTCCACGGGCGCGTCGAACCCGCCGGGCGGCGCGTCGGCGAACACCTGCCGGGTCAGCACCCCGGACCACAGTTCGTGCATCCCGCCGTCCGGATCGCACACCGACATCGGCTGCCAGGTGTCACCGTGGTACCCGCCGCGCCAGGTCAGCAGCCGCTGCTTGGCCGGGCGGCCGAGCGAACGCCAGTACTGCAGGCACATCTTGGCCGCGACCTCGACCGAGACGGACCCGGAGTCGCACAGGAAGACGTGCTTCAGGTCGCCCGGCGCGATGTCGGCGAGCCGCTGGGCGAGCCGGACGGCGGGCTCATGGGTGAGCCCGCCGAACATCACATGGCTCATCCGGTCGAGCTGGCCGCGCGCGGCCTCGTTCAGTACCGGGTGGTTGTAGCCGTGGATCGCCGACCACCAGGACGACATGCCGTCGACCAGCTCGGTGTGTCCCTGGACCGGCTCGGCGGTCCGCAGCCGGACCCCGGCCGCGGACTCGATCACCAGCGGGTCGTCCTTGCCGGGCATCGGGCCGTACGGGTGCCACACATGCTGCCGGTCCAGGGCCAGCAGGTCGTGCACGTTCATCGGCTCAGGCATTGGGCGGCAGGTCGGTACCGGCGCCGCGGCGGCGGACCGAGACCAGGT
>NZ_NHSG01000291.1:0-6641 GCF_020024005.1 Streptomyces purpurogeneiscleroticus | reverse complement strand
GGCTGCTCGGGGCCCGTGTCCGCGCCGGACGACGCGCCGCCGCCGTCCGGCGCGGACACGGGCCCCGAGCAGCCCTCCGTACCGGACCAGCGCTCGGACGGCGCTCCGGAGCAGCAGCCCGCCCAGCCCAGGAACGAGGCCGCCGAGGGCGGCGCCGCGCCGGAGAAGGCCGCGGTCGGTGCCACGGAGCCGTTCAAGACCCGGCGGCTGGACGTGCCGGGGCTCGGCGAGGGCGTCGACGGCCGCCGCTCGCGGGCCCGTACCGCGCACGGCCGTACCACCGGCTCCCGCCGCCCCCAGGGCGCGCTGGGCAAGCTGCACCTGGCCGCCACCGTGCAGGCCGCCGCGCCGCACCAGAAGGCGCGCGGGCGCAACGGCCGCGGCCTGCTGATCCGCCGGGACGATCTGCGCGAGGCCGTACGCGAGGGCCGCGAGGGCAATCTGGTCCTCTTCGTCGTGGACGCGTCCGGCTCGATGGCGGCGCGCAAGCGGATGACCGCGGTCAAGGGCGCGGTCCTGTCGCTGCTGCTGGACGCGTACCAGCGGCGCGACAAGGTCGGCATGATCACCTTCCGGGGCGCGGACGCCGAGCTCGCGCTGCCGCCGACCTCCTCCGTGGAGGCGGGCGCGGCCCGGCTGGAACAGCTGCCCACCGGCGGCCGCACCCCGCTCGCCGCGGGCCTGCTGAAGGCCCATGAGGTACTGCGCGTGGAGCGGATGCGGGACGCCTCGCGCCGCCCGCTGGTCGTGGTCGTCACGGACGGCCGGGCGACCGGCGGCGTCGAGCCGCGGCCGCGCGCGTCGAAGGCCGCGCAGCTGCTGGCCGCCGAGGGCACCGCCTCGGTCGTCGTGGACTGCGAGGCCGGTCCCGTGCGCCTCGGCCTGGCCGGCGAGCTGGCCCGCGACCTTCAGGGCACCGCCGTCACCCTCGACGAACTCCGCGCGGACAGCGTCTCCGCGCTCGTCCGCACCGTCACCGACACCACTCACCGGAGGGCCGCCTGATGCCGCAGGGACAGCCGACCGTCGTACCGAACGACGGCCTCACCACCCGTCAGCGCCGCAACCGCCCGCTCGTCTTCGTCCACACCGGCACCGGCAAGGGCAAGTCCACCGCCGCCTTCGGGCTGGCGCTGCGCGCCTGGAACCAGGGCTGGCCGGTCGGGGTTTTCCAGTTCGTGAAGTCCGCGAAGTGGAAGGTCGGCGAGGAGCGGGCGCTGAAGGTGCTCGGCGAGACCGGCGAGGGCGGAACGGTCGCCTGGCACAAGATGGGCGAGGGCTGGTCCTGGGTCCAGCGCGACATCGAGTCCAGCGAGGAGGCCGCGCGCGAGGGCTGGGAGCAGGTCAAGCGGGACCTCGCCGCGGAGTCGTACAAGCTGTACGTGCTGGACGAGTTCGCGTACCCGATGCACTGGGGCTGGATCGACACCGACGAGGTGATCGACGTACTGCGGAACCGTCCAGGCACCCAGCATGTCGTGATCACGGGCCGTAACGCGCCCGAGAAGCTGGTGGACTTCGCCGACCTGGTCACCGACATGACCAAGGTCAAGCACCCGATGGACGCGGGCCAGAAGGGCCAGCGGGGCATCGAGTGGTGACGACCGCAGCGATGACCGAAGTGATGATCCAGTGGTGAACGTTCCGCGCCTGGTGATCGCCGCGCCCTCTTCGGGCAGTGGCAAGACCACCGTCGCCACCGGCCTGATGGCAGCCTTCCGCGAGGCGGGCCTCGCGGTGTCCCCGCACAAGGTGGGCCCGGACTACATCGACCCGGGCTACCACGCGCTGGCCACGGGCCGGCCGGGCCGCAACCTCGACGCGTACCTGTGCGGTCCGGAGCGGATCGAGCCGCTGTTCCTCCACGGTGCGGCGGGCGCGGACCTGGCGCTCGTCGAGGGCGTCATGGGCATGTTCGACGGCGCGTCCGGCATGGGCGAGCTGGGGTCGACGGCGCAGGTCGCGAAGTTGCTGCGGGCGCCGGTCGTCCTCGTCGTGGACGCGTCCTCGCAGTCCCGCTCGGTGGCGGCGCTGGTGCACGGCTTCGCGTCCTGGGACCCGGAGGTGCGGCTGGCCGGGGTGATCCTGAACAAGGTCGGCTCGGACCGGCACGAGGCGCTGCTGCGCGAGGCACTGGGCGGCGCGGGCGTGCCGGTACTGGGCTGTCTGCGGCGCGCTCCGAAGGTCAGTACGCCCGCCCGGCACCTGGGCCTGGTCCCGGTGGCCGAGCGGGCCCCGGAGGCGGTGGACTCGGTGGCGGCGCTCGCCGAGCAGATCCGTACGGGCTGCGACCTGGAAGGACTGCTGGCGCTGGCGCGCAGCGCGCCGGAGCTGACGGGGCCCGCGTGGGCGCCCGCGGCCCCGGAGACGCCCGCCACGGGCCGCCCGGTGATCGCGGTGGCGGGCGGCGCGGCCTTCACGTTCTCCTACGCGGAGCACTCCGAGCTGCTGACGGCGGCCGGTGCCGAGGTGGTCACCTTTGATCCGCTGCGTGACGAGAAGCTGCCGGCGGGCACGGCCGGGCTGGTGATCGGCGGCGGTTTCCCGGAGGTGTACGCGCCGGAGCTGTCGGCGAACGCGCCGCTGCGCGCCGAGGTCGCCCGGCTGGCGGCCGCGGGCGCGCCCATCGCCGCGGAGTGCGCGGGCCTGCTGTACCTGTCCCGTTCGCTGGACGGCAGGCCCATGTGCGGCGTGCTGGCGGCCGACGGGCGGATGTCGGAGCGGCTGACGCTGGGCTACCGGGAGGCGGTGGCCATCGGTGACAGCGCGCTGGCGGCGGCCGGGACGCGGGTGCGCGGCCACGAGTTCCACCGCACGGTCCTGGAGCCGGGCACGGGCGACAGCCCTGCGTGGGGCTTCGTGCGCCCCGAGCGCCGTACCGAGGGCTTTGTGCAGGACGGTGTGCACGCCTCGTACCTGCATGTGCACTGGGCCGCCGAGCCGTCGCTGGCGCACCGGCTGGCGGCGCGGGCCGCGGCGTGGGCGGCGAGCGCCTGATGGCCTCAGCCGCCCGACAGGCCGACCACCAGCCACATGAAGCCCACGCCGGCGGCCGTGCAGCCCAGCGTCGACAGCGCGGGGTGGTCGTGGTGGGCCTCCGGGAGGATGTCGGAGGTCGCGAGGTACAGCAGGACGCCGCCGAAGAAGCCCAGGTAAAACCCGAGCGGCTGCTCCGGCAGGGTGACGGCCAGCGTGATCGCCGCGCCGGCGAGCGGCGCCACCGCGTCCGCGCCGAGCAGCAGCAGCGCCTTGCGCCGGGCGTTCCCGTAGAGGCTGGCGATGGTGTACGTGTTGAAGCCGTCGGCGAAGTCGTGGGCGATCACGGCGAGCGCCACGGCCACCGCCATCTCGCTGCCGACCTGGTAGGCCGCGCCGATCGCGAAGCCGTCCATCGCGCTGTGCACGACCATAGCGGCCGCGGCCGTCAGGCCCACCTGCGGGACGCGCTCCTCCGGGTCCATGCCGTGGGCCGCTTTGCGCACGGCCAGCAGCCGTTCCGCGGCGTGCGCGGCCAGGAAGCCCAGCACGAAGCAGAGCAGCGCGGCGGGGACGCCGAAGAGCTCTGTACCGGCCGCCTCCAGGGCCTCCGGCAGCAGGTCGAGGCCGACGACGCCCAGCATCAGGCCGCCGGCGAGGCCGAGGATGAGGTGGCGGCGGTCGGTGACCCGGTGGGCGACCCAGCCGCCGACGAGGGTCATCAGGAACGCGCCGACCGCGATGACCACAGGCACTGTCTCGCCCCTTCCGCCGCCGTGCCCACAGGTGTACCGGTGCCGGTACCCGTGTCACCTGCTTACTGATCCCCGGCCGGTCCCGCATGTCCGGCTCCGCCCCGCTGAAAGGACCCGCCGTGCCTGCCGAGCGCGCCGAGCGAGCACCGCTGCGGGACCTGGTGGTGGGCATCGGCGCACGGCCCGGAGTACCGGCGGAGGAGCTGACGGCGCTGGTCGGGGCCGTGCTCGCGGAGGCCGGGCTGCCGCTCGCCGCGGTGCGCGCGCTGGCCACCGTGGACGCCAGGGCCCGGGAGCCGGGGCTGCGGGCCGCCGCGGCGCTGCTGGGGTTGGAGCTGCTGTCCTACCCGGCCGCCGCGCTGGCCTCCGTACCGGTGCCGCATCCCTCGGACGCGGTGCTGGCCGCCGCCGGGACGCCGTCCGTCGCCGAGGCCGCCGCGCTGGCCGCGGCGGGCCCCGGCGGCACGCTGGCCGTCCCGAAGCGGATCACCGCGCCTCCGGACGGCGGCGCGGCCCGGGCCACCTGTGCGGTCGCCCGCCGCGCCGCACCCCACGACAGCAGCACGCAGCCGACCGTACGCACGCACGAGGAGAAGCCGTGACCACCCTGCCCGACCTTCGCCACCACGGGGACGCCGAGGTACGCGGCGCCGCGGCCGGCCTGACCGACCTGGCCGTCAATGTCCGTACGGGCACCCCGCCGGCCTGGCTCAAGGCCCGGATCGCCGCGTCGCTGGACGGGCTGGCCGCGTACCCGGACGGCACGGCGGCACGCGCAGCGGTCGCCGCCCGGCACGGCCTGCCGGCCTCCCGGGTACTGCTGACGGCCGGCGCCGCGGAGGCGTTCGTGCTGCTCGCGCGGGCCGTGCGCGCCGCGCGCCCGGTCGTGGTGCACCCGCAGTTCACCGAGCCGGAGGCGGCCCTGCGGGACGCCGGGCACGAGGTGCGCCGGGTGCTGCTGTCCGAAGAGGACGGCTTCCGGCTGACTCCGGAGGCGGTACCGGACGACGCGGACCTGGTGGTGGTCGGCAACCCCACCAACCCGACGTCCGTGCTGCACCCCGCGGAGGCCGTGGCGGCGCTGGCGCGGCCGGGCCGCACGCTGGTCGTCGACGAGGCGTTCATGGACGCGGTGCCGGGCGAGGCGGAGTCGCTGGCGTCCCGTACGGACCTGCCGGGCCTGGTGGTGCTGCGCAGCCTCACCAAGACCTGGGGGCTGGCCGGGCTGCGCATCGGGTACGTGCTGGCGGACCCGGAGATCATCGAGGCGCTGGAGCGGGTCCAGCCGCTGTGGCCGGTCTCCTCCCCCGCGCTCACCGCGGCCGAGGCGTGCTGCGAGCCGGCGGCGCTCGCGGAGGCCGAGGCGGCGGCCGCCGAGATAGCCGCCGACCGCTCGTACCTGATCGCGCGGCTGGGCGAGTTCCCGCAGATCACGGTGGTACGGCCGGCCGAGGGGCCGTTCGTGCTGATCCGGCTGCCGGACGCGGCGGGCGTGCGGGAGCGGCTGCGGGAGCTGGGCTTCGCGGTCCGGCGCGGCGATACGTTCCCGGGGCTGGGCGCCGAGTGGCTGCGGCTGGCGGTCCGGGACCGGAACACCACCGACCGCTTCGTGACGGCCCTGGAGAAGGCGCTCTGAGGGCCGTCCGAGGCCCGTCCGACGGCGCTCTCGGGGCCGTCCATCATCCGGAACAGCGTTGCCTGGGGCACCTAAGATCGCCGTAGGGTGCCGACGTGACGAACGAGCAGACGAATCAGAAGGCCGCGGCGCCCGAGGGGCCCGCACCCGCCGCGCCGGGCACCGGCGACCTCCCCGCGTCCGACCGCGCCGCGCGGCGCGCCGTGACGCTCTTCCCGCTGCTCGTGATCGTGGCCGGGCTGATCGGCCTGTTCTGGCCGTCGCACTTCACCGGCTGGGCCCCGTCCGTGCCCTGGCTGCTCGGCGTCGTGATGTTCTCGATGGGCCTCACGCTCACGGTCCCGGACTTCGCCGCGGTCGCCAAGCGGCCCTGGGCGGTCGGGCTGGGCCTGGTCGCGCACTACGTGATCATGCCGGGCCTCGGCTGGCTGGTGGCCACCGTGCTGGACCTGCCGCCCGCGCTGGCGGCCGGCGTGATCCTGGTCGGCTGTGCCCCGAGCGGTACGGCCTCCAACGTCGTGACCTACCTGGCGCGCGGCGATGTCGCCCTGTCCGTCTCGGTCGCCACGGTCTCCACCGTGGTCGCCCCGTTCGTGACGCCTCCGCTGACCTACCTGCTCGCCGGACAGTTCATGCATGTGGACGCCGGGGTCATGGTCACGGACATCCTCAAGACGGTGCTGCTGCCGGTCTTCGCGGGCCTGCTGGTCCGGCTGGTGGCCGGGCGCTTCATCGACAAGCTGCTGAAGGCCCTCCCCTGGCTCTCCGCGCTGACCATCGCGGTGATCGTGCTGGTCGTGGTGGCGGGCAGCGCGGCTCAGATCAAGGACGCGGCGGCGCTGGTGCTGCTCGCGGTGGTCCTCCACAACGGCCTCGGCCTGGCGCTCGGCTACGGCGCGGGCGCACTGGCCCGCCTGGGCCGCCCGGCGAGCCGCGCCATGGCCTTCGAGGTCGGCATGCAGAACTCCGGCCTGGCCGCATCCCTGGCCACGGCCCACTTCAGCCCGGCGGCGGCTCTCCCGGCAGCGGTCTTCTCGGTCTGGCACAACATCTCGGGCGCCTTGGTAGCGGCCTGGATGGCCCGCAGCGCCCGCAAGACCGCCGCGTAAGCAAGGCGGCCGCCGCCCTGGGGCAGGGCGCGCAGCGCCCGCCTCAGGGGCGCGGGGAACTGCGCGCCCAGCCACAACGGCGCCGCAGTCGGCCACCGACAGAACCCCGGCGGCGCTCAGCCGACCGCCGACAGAACCCCCGCGGCGCTCAGCCGACCACCCGCC
>NZ_NHSG01000290.1:0-16972 GCF_020024005.1 Streptomyces purpurogeneiscleroticus | reverse complement strand
GGCGGGCTTGCCCGGCGGGCGAGTACGGGACGTGTCCCCGTGGCGACGAGCGCCCGTACGCCGCGCCACGGTGGTCTCGGCCGCCGTCGGCTCCTGAGCGGGGCGCGTGTCCTCGCTCCGGATCCCGCTCTGGGGGGCGTTCTCGGGCTCGTTCTCGGTGCTCGTGATCGTGGTGGTCGTGGTCGTGTTCGTGGTCGTGGGGGGCGTGCTGAGCATGGTCCTGGCTCTCCCTGGTCCTCGACACTCTTCTTGCCGGATCCGTGGGCGAAGCAGCGACCAGACAGACGCGCCCGCCAGGAAGCCACTTCTCCCACGGGGCGTGCCTACTGTCCGAAGCACGTGATTTTCTGCCTGCCCGACGGTGCGGGCGGTAAACACATCGTCTTCGACACAGTCGGGCGAGGCGTTCCCGGCCCCCGATGCGCGACGGCGCTGTCATGGGCGACGACCAGGGCCTGTTGTTCGGTAATCACCGGTTTTGGTGGCTGATTGCCGTCTAATCTGATGACGCGCGGGACTCATGAGGCGTACATGGCCTCATGCGGCGCAATCACCCATTGGCGGGCGCCCTGGACGGCGTCGAGACGAAAGCGGTGGTCCATGACGAGTACGCGAATATCCCGCGGGAGACGCGGGGCTGTATACGCGGCGGCAGCCGGGTTGCTGTCGCCGCTGTTAGTGGTCGGGCTGCAGTCGGCGCCGGCGCACGCCGCCTCCGGCTCCTGGTGCGGCGGCCTGCAGGGGCCGTACCAGAAAGCGGCCGAGAGGTTCCTCGGGCGGAAGGCCGACGGCAGGCAGTCGGTCGGCGACTGCCGCGCGATCCGGGATTTCCAGCGTGCGCACGGCATCCACCCGCAGTACGGATACGCGGGGCCGGTCACCTGGAACGTGATGAAGGTCGTGAAACAGCAGCGGGCCGCGGGGAAGAACCCCAACCGGGCGGGCAACTGCCCCGTGAACAAGGGCCGCATCGCGTGCGTGGACCTGACCCGGCAGATCAGCTGGATCCAGGACGGCCGCAAGCTCGTCAAGGGGCCGGTGCCGGTGCGGACGGGGCGGAACAAGCACGAGACGCGCACCGGACTGCACCAGGTCTACTGGCGCCACAAGGACCATGTCTCCTCGCTGTACGACGTGCCGATGCCGTACAGCCAGTTCTTCGACGGCGGCGAGGCGTTCCATGCCATCGACGGCAGCGTGTGGTCGGCACCGGGCTCGCACGGCTGCGTCAACATGCGGCCCACGGACGCGAAGAGCTACTGGAAACTGCTGAGGACCGGCGACGAGGTGTACGTCTACGGGCGCAAGGCCGGCACCTGACGTTGTCCCTCGCCGTCCCCGTCCCGGTCTTGCGGGACGGGGACGGCACGATGCCGTGCGCCCGGGCGAGGTGAATCAGTGACCAGCTGCTGACTGGTCGGCCGGTTTGGCGGCGTTGGCCTCGCAGAGCTGCGTGAGGGCCATGAGTGCGTCGTGCAGGGTGAGGGGATGGCGCATCCCTGTTTGCGGGGCGCTTGTTGCCCAGCCGGGGCCGCAGAGGAGTACGACGGGTTGGCGGCGTGCGCCTCGCACGCCCCACCGTGTGGCGGCCACCTGCCTGGCGAGGGGCGGGCCGGCGGTGCCGCGTACCTGGGACCAGAGGACGATTGCCGGGGGTCCGGTGCGCCGTACGGCCGCGGCGAGCGCATCGATCGGTACCGCCGCGCCGAACATACGGGTGGGCAGGCCGCGTTCGGAGAGCGCGGCGTTGAGCGCTTCGAGGGGCAGCGTGTGCTGCTCCTCCGGTACGCAGGCCAGGAGCAGCGGCGTGCTGTCCGTCATCGGGGGCGTGGAGACACGGCGGAGCGCGGTGGAGACGTGCCAGGACAGCAGGTGTTCCGCCTCTACGTAGCGGTCGCTGGACGTGGTTTCCCATTTGCGGCCGACAGCGTGCAGGGTCGGCACCAGCACCTGGTCCCAGGCCGTGACCAGTCCGTGTGCGTCGACGAGGGACGTCAACTGGCGGGAGATGGTCGGGGCGTCGAGCCGGGTGGCGGCGCGGATGAGGCCCCGGCACTCCAGACGTACGTCACCGGGGCGCAGAACGGTCCGTGCGGAGGCCGGGAGCGCGAGCGCGGACTCTTGCTGGGCGCGCTCATCCCGTCGACTCGCTGACGTGGCCCAGTCCTTGGCGGCACGGGCCGCCTCGGCCGGTGGCACACCGGCCGACGTGAGGCGGCACATCTCCTCCAGTACGGCGACGTCCTGGGGCGTCCAGCGCCGGTGCTGTCCCTCGGGGTGCACGGCGGGGCCGAGACCGTAACGCCGGTCCCAGGAGCGGAGGGTGGTGGGCGCGACTCCGAGGCGTCTGGCGAGGTCGCCCGTCGTCATCGCGGTACCGGGGCCGGGGCCGGGAGCACCCGGCTGCCGGTCTGCGCTCCGCGTGTCCGTATGCCCTGTGCGTGCGTGCCCTGCCTGTTCGCGCTCCACGGACCGAGCATACGACGCACAAACGACGCGAGTTGCCGAGACGGAGGAAGGATTTTCAGGATGGTGCCGCCGTTCCGCCGGGCCCTGCCAGGAGGCGCAGTCGTCATGTCCGCAGACCGTACCGCCGCACTCCGCCCGGCATCGCAGCCCGCACCCGATGCGCAGCCCATGGACGTCCCGACGCCGGGTCCGCTCACGGACGAGGAACTCGTGCGCCGGCTCGCCGCGGGCAGCGAGGCGTACCTGGCCATCGCGTACCACCGCTGGCAGCCGCTGGTCCTCGCCCTGGCCCGGAGGACGCTGGGCGACTCGCAGGAGGCCGAAGACGTCACCCAGCAGGTCTTTCTGGCCGTGTGGCGGAACCGGCACCGGTACCGGGCGAGCCGCGGGTCGGTCACCGGGTGGCTGACCGGGATCGCCCGGCACAAGATCGCGGATGCCCTGGCGGCACGCACGCGCCGGGCCCTGCTGATCGATGCGGCGGGCTCGGCCCTGTCGTACGCCGACGAGGCGACCGGCCGGCCGGACGAGGCACTCGACCGCGTACTGGTGAGCCGAGAGCTCGCCCGGCTGCCCGCGCCGCAACAACAGGTGCTGCGCATGACCTTCTACGACGACCTCACCCAGGCGCAGATCGCGGAACGCACCGGCTGGCCCCTCGGCACGGTCAAGAGCCACGCCCGGCGGGGGCTGCACCAGCTCCGCCGCGGGCTGGAGCCGGGCCGGAGCGACGCGGCCGGGCCCAAGAGCTGACCGAGCCCAAGAGCTGACCAAGCCAAGAGCTGACCAAGCCCTTCGGGCGACCCGGCCTGCCGCCGTGCAGTCACGCAGATTTCACCTCCGGCGTCTACCCGCATAGACGGAAGCGGAGCACTATGAACCCGCCACTCCCCCGTAGTTGCTCTGCTCGGATCATCGTCGTCCGTCCCGTCGTCCGTCCCGGAACGTGGAGCGTGTCATGCACATATCCGTTCGTCGTCGTGGTGTCGCCGTCACGAGTGTGGCCGCTGCGACCGCCGCCCTGAGTCTCTTCGCCGGCGCCCCCGCGCAGGCCGCGCTGCCCACTCCCGTCAGTGCCGCCACCGCCCGTTCGTATCTGGCTTCGCTCAGCGTCAGTGCCGAGCATTCGCGGGACGGCTACAGCCGCGACCTGTTCCCGCACTGGATCACCATCAGCGGGGCGTGCAACACCCGCGAGACGGTGCTCAAGCGCGACGGCACGAATGTCGTCACCGACTCCTCCTGTGCCGCGACCAGCGGCAGCTGGTATTCGCCCTACGACGGCGCCACGTGGTCGGCCGCCTCCGATGTCGACATCGATCACCTCGTGCCGCTCGCCGAGGCGTGGGACTCCGGCGCGTACGCCTGGACCACCACCAAGCGGCAGAGCTTCGCGAACGACCTCACGCGGCCGCAGCTGCTCGCCGTCACCGACAACGTCAACCAGTCCAAGGGCGACCAGGACCCCGCCACCTGGTGGCCCTCCCGCACCACCTACAAGTGCACCTACGCGCGGGCCTGGGTCCAGGTGAAGTACTCCTACGGGCTGAGCGTCGACTCCGCCGAGAAGAGTGCGCTGTCGTCGGTCCTCAACGGATGCTGACGGCCGCTTGATCGGGGGGCGGTTCCGGCCGGGCGGTCCGGCCGGACGGGCGTCCGGCGGGCCGATGTCAGTGGTGCGGTTTACGGTGATCCCATGCCCGACTCCGATGACGTACGCCGGATCGCCCTCTCCCTGCCGGAGACGGTGGAGAAGGAAGCCTGGAGCATGCCCACCTTCCGGGTCTCCGGGAAGATGTTCCTCACGCTCCCCGACGACGAGACCTCGTTCGCCGTGCGGTGCCCCGTCCTGGAGCGGGGGGAGCTGATAGCGGCGGAGCCCGAGAAGTTCTGGGTGCCGCGGCACGAGGCGGGTTCCGCCTGGGTGCGGGTGCGGCTGGCCGCGCTGGAGGACCTGGACGAGCTGCGCGACATCGTCGTGGACTCCTGGCAGCAGGCCGCACCGAGCCGACTTCTGGACACGTTCTCGGGGTTGGGCTGACCCCAGGCCGGAGCCTCAACTCCCCCGACCGGCAAGCGGAATGCGGAACATGGCCGCCTTCCGCACCGTTCATCAGGAGTGACCGTGACCCGAGTTCACGTACACACGAGCGCAGGAGGAGACAGGTGACCCCTTCCGTCGAGGCCCCTTCCGTCGAGCACCGGTTCGTCGAGGTCAACGGCGTGCGGCTGCACATCGCCGAGCAGGGGCAGGGGCCACTGGTCCTGCTGCTGCACGGCTTCCCGGAGTCGTGGTACTCCTGGCGGCACCAGTTCGGGCCGCTGGCCGCGGCCGGGTACCGGGTCGTCGCCCCCGATCAGCGCGGCTACGCCCGCAGCGAGCAGCCGGCGGACATCTCCGCGTACACCATGCTGCATCTCACCGGGGACGTGATCGGGCTGATACGGGCCCTCGGTGAGGAGCAGGCGGTCGTGGTGGGGCACGACTGGGGCGCGCCGGTTGCCTGGACGACCGCCATGCTCCGCCCCGATGTGGTGCGCGGCGTCGCCGGGCTGAGCGTGCCGCCGGTGCCGCGCGGCACGGCCCCACCGCTGCCGGCCCTGCGCGCCCAGCTCGGCGAGGGTTTCTACCAGCAGTACTTCCAGGAGCCCGGGGTCGCGGACGCCGAGCTGGCCCGGGACGTGCGGTCGACGTTCCGGCGGCTGCTGTACGGCGGTTCCGGGGACAGCCCGTTCACCGACCCGCCGGTGCCGTGGGTGATCCCCGAGGGCCATTCGGTGCTGGACACGATGGAGGAGCCGAAGGAGCTGCCCGGCTGGCTCACCGACGCCGACATCGACGCCTTCGCGCACGACTACGCGGAGCACGGTGACCGGGCGTTCACCGGCGGCCTCAACTGGTACCGGAACATCGACCGCAACTGGGAGCTGCTCGCGCCGTTCCACGGCCGGGGCATCGACATACCCGCGCTGTACGTCGCCGGGGACCGGGACCTGGTCCGGGCGTTCCCCGGCATGGACCGGCTGCTGCCGGCCCTGGACCAGGTGCTGCCGCGGCTGCACGCCAACATCACGCTGCCCGGCTGCGGCCACTGGACGCAGCAGGAGCGCCCCGAAGAGGTGAACGCGGCGCTGCTGGACTTCCTCGCCCAGCTGCCGGAACGCGACTGACGTCGAGTACGGACGCCGCGCCCACCGGCCCGCTGCGAAAGGGGGCCGGTGGGCGCGGCGGCAGCGCCTCGGTCAGGCCGAGCGGGAGCCGGCCGTCAGCTCGTCGGCGCTGAGGATCTCCTCTCCGTACAGGTCCTGGAGCCAGTTGGTCTGGTAGATGGTGTCGAGGTAGCGCTCGCCGAGGTCAGGGGCGATGGCCACCGCTGTCAGGTCGCGGTCCTCATGACGCGCCAGCCAGTCGGTCGCGCCGCTGACCACCGTGCCGGTGGAACCGCCGAACAGGAATCCGCTGCGGGCCAGACGGTGGCAGGCGCGGACGGTGTCGGCCTCCTCCACCTGGATCACCTCGTCCACGTAGGACTCGTCCAGCAGCGCCGGGCGGACGCTGGTGCCCAGGCCCGGGATCATCCGGCGGCCGGGCGGGCCGCCGAAGGTGACCGAGCCGACGCTGTCGACGGCGATCACGCGCACCCGGCGGTGCCACTCCCAGAAGTAGCGCGCGCAGCCCATCAGCGTGCCGGTGGTACCGGCGCCGACGAACAGCACGTCCAGGTCCGGGAATTGGCGCGCGATCGCGGGTGCGGTGGTGCGGTAGTGCGCCTTCCAGTTGCCCGGGTTGGTGTACTGGTTCAGCCAGACGTACCGGTCGTCGGAGGCGCACAGGGCGCGCACGTAGTCGATCCGCGCGCCCAGCCAGCCGCCGTGGGTGTCCGGTTCGGCGATGATGTGCACCTGGCTGCCCAGGGCCTCCATCATCCGCCGGGACGACAGGTTGCAGCGCGGGTCGGTCACGCAGACGAACCCGTAGCCCTTGCTTGCCGCGATCATGCTGAGTGCCACGCCCAGATTCCCGGACGAGGATTCCACCAGGACCGATCCCGGCATCAGCGCACCCTCGCGCTCCGCGGCCTCGACCATCTCCGCCGCCGCCTTCAGCTTGATCGACCCGGCGAAGTTGAAGCCCTCGCACTTCAGGAAAAGTGGCTGCCCGAAGGTGGATCGCAGGTCGACGTAGAGCTCTTCCTCATTGAAGTCCAGGGGAACGGATATGACTGGCACGATGACCCCCTCATTTGATGACCCCCCATGTGCGGCCGTAGGACCCGGCCGCTCATCCGTACCGGCGCAGCTCGTGGAAGAAACCGTCGATGACGTGCAGCTCTCCCGAGCGGACCACTTCGTCGTAGACGTACTTGCCGACCGCCAGGTCCAGGACCCCCAGTCCGAACGGCGAGAAGACCAGCGGGCGGTCCGCCGGCGGCCGCACCTGCCCCGCCATCACCTCGGCCAGCGTCCCGTGCAGGAAGTCCCTGCTGCCGGAGAGCTGTTCGGCCAGGTGGGGTGAGGTGTCGGCCTTCAGACAGTGTTCGATGTCGTCGACGATGTTGGACGAGGCGAGCACGATCTGCGGCGCGAGGTCGCGCAGCGAGACGTGCAGCACCAGCGGATGGTGTGCGAACCACGACACGTCGCTGACGTGCGGCCGGCCCGCGACGGTGGCGAAGACCACCAGGTCGCTGTGGCGGATCAGCTGCTCGGCGCTGTCGTGGACGGTGATCCGGCCGTCGGCGCCGGACTGTTCGAGGTACGTGCGGAAGCCCGCGGCGCTGTCGGCGGACACGTCGTGCACGCCGATCTCCTCGAACGCCCAGCCCGTGGCGGCCAGGAATGTGTGGATGTAGCGGGCGATGAGGCCCGTACCGAAGAAGCCGACCCGCGCGGGCCGCGGCCGGCCGCGGCTGAGCCAGTCGGCCGCCGACGCCGCCGAGGCGGCCGTGCGGGTGGCGGAGATGATCGAGCTCTCCAGACAGGCGAACGGGTAACCGGTGTCGTGGTCGTTGAGGATCAGGACCGCCGACGCCCGGGGAATGCCGGCCGCGACGTTCTCGGGAAAGCTGGATATCCATTTCAGGCCGTCGACCGGTTCCTGGCCGCCCACCGACGCGGGCAGCGCGATGATCCGCGAGGACGGGCGGTCCGGGAACCGCAGGAAGTACGAGGGCGGGTTGACCGTGTTGCCGGCGCCGTGCAGCCGGTAGGTGGCCTCGACCAGGTCGACGAGCTGCCGCTCGCGGCCCTGCAGGGCGCGCTGGACCTGGGAGCCGGAGACCACCGCGAACGGCGGTACCCGCTTCGGCCCCCGGCCGGTGGTTTCGGCGGCGGTGGGGTGGATGGTCGTCACCGGGCGGTCACCTCGATCGTGGGCGCGCAGTCGGCCAGCCGCACCTCGTCGGCCATCGCCACCAGCACCTCGCGCGGTCCCTCGAAGGGCTCCCTGCTGTGCGCGGTACGGACGTTGTCCACCAGGAGCAGATCGCCGGCCTGCCAGGGCTCGCGGGCGGTGTGCTCCTCGTAGACCTTGTTGAGCAATTGCACGATGTCCTCTCCGATGGGGTCGCCGCCGCCGAAGCGGGTGTTGAACGGCAGCCCGTCGGGGCCGTAGACGTCCACCAGGTACTCGTGCACCTCGGGCGCCATGGTCCATTCGTTCAGGAAGGCGATCTGGTTGAACCAGCAGCGCCGGCCGGTGACCGGGTGGCTCACCACGGCGCTGCGGCGCTGGCGGGTGCGCAGGCCGCCGTCGTCCTGCCATTCGAAGGCGATCGCGTTCGCGCGGCAGTACCGTTCGACAACGCCGCGGTCATCGGTGCCGAACGCCTCCTCCCAGGACGCGCCGATCTCGTCGTTGTAACTGCGGGTGAGCAGCCAGCCCTCCCGCTCGAAGCGCCGCACCAGTTCGGTGGGGAGCGCGTCGAGCACAGTGGGCGCGTCGGCGACCGCGGTGGCCCCGCCCTCGGCCGGCGCGGTCAGGCAGGCGAACATCATCAGGCCGGGGAAGGCGAGGGTGTAACTCAGCTCGTGGTGCATGCACATCTGCTGGTTCGGCGGCCATTTGGTGGAGGAGTAGACGCCCTCCTCGGGATAGTTCCGCCGGGGCGCGAACGCCTCCTGCTCGCTCACCAGGCCGGTGGCCAGCAGCCGGAAGACGGCTCCGGTACCGGCCGGGTCCCGTAAGCCCAGGCCGCGGACGAGCAGTGCGCCGTGTTCGGCAACGGTGGCGCGCAGCGCGTCCCGGTGCTCGGCGACCCAGCGCGGCGCGTCGCCGGTGGTCTCGGCCCGCAGCATCGGGGGCCTGCCTGGCTGGCGTTCCACGTCGAGCAGGGACGCCGGGAATTGCGACATTTCCGATCTTCCTTTCGTTGTTATCAAGAAGAAGCCAACAAAGCGGCGGCGGCCTGTACGGCCTGTGCCGCCCGGTCGGGGCGGGTGCGTAGGAAGTAGTGGCCGCCGTCGGGCAGTTCGTGCAGCGCCACGTCCTCGGCGAGCAGCTGCCAGTCCTGGTGGCGGAGGCCGGCGTCGGCCGTGACCGGGTCGTCGGCGGTGACGACCACGGTGACCGGCGCGGACAGCTTCTCCGCCGGCGGGTCCTGCAGCAGGCCGGCGAAGTACCGGTGGGCGGCGAGGCAGTCGTGGCGGTAGGCCGCGCCGACGTGTTCGGCGCGCTGGGCGTCCAGTTCCTCCAGTTCGGTGTAGCCGCCCTCCGCCGACAGTTGCGCGGCGATCGTCGCGTTGTCGCGGCCGGCGAGTACGGTCATGGCGGCGCGCCGGGCGGCGGCGTCGCCGGGCAGCTGCGCGGCGAGGAAGAGGCGCTGAACGGTCACGCCGCGCCGTTCCAGGCGCCGGGCCGTCTCGGCCGCGAAGGCGGTGCCCGAGGAGTGGCCCCACAGCAGTACGTCGTCCAGGCCGCGCCGGACGATCTCGGTGGCGGCCTGCTCGGCCACGTCCTCCAGGGACGCGAACGCCTCGCTGTGCGCCGTGAGGTCGTGCCCGGGCAGTTCCACGGCGTACACCGCGCGCCCGGTGCCGCGCAGGGCACGGGCCAGCGGCTGGAAGTTGACCGCGTTGCCGCCGGCGTACGGGAAGCACACCAGCGCCCCGTTGGTGCTGCCGCCCGGCTCCGCGAGGGCGTGCAGCAGCCCTTCGCGGCGTACGGAGCGGCCGTCGACCACGTCGGCCAGGTCGGCGAGGACCGGGTGGCGGGTGACGTCCTTCAGGGAGACGGCGCGCTTCAGGGTGACGGCGAGCTTCACCGCCGACAGGGAGGTGCCGCCGCGGTCGAAGAAGTGGTCGCGCCGGCCGATGCGTTCCTGCGGGATGCCGAGCACGGTGGACCAGGCGGCGGCCAGCCGCCGTTCGGTGGCCGTGCGCGGCGCGTGGTAGTCCTCCTCGGCCATCCCCAGCCGGCCGGCCAGCGCGGTCAGCGCCTTCCGGTCGATCTTGCTGTTGGGGGTCAGCGGCAGGCTGTCCAGGTGGTGGAAGGCGGCGGGCACCATGTAGCCGGGCAGCGACTCCCCCAGCCCTTCGCGCAGCGCGGTGACCTCCAGTTCGCGTCCGGAGTAGAAGGCGATCAGGTGCTTGCTGCGGTCGGCGCGCTCGGCGACCACGACGGCGCCGTCCCGTACCCCGGCCATCCGCAGCAGTGCGTTCTCGATCTCGCCGATCTCGATGCGGAAGCCGCGGATCTTGACCTGGGTGTCCCGGCGGCCGAGGAATTCGAGCTTGCCCTCCGCCTGCCAGCGGCCCCGGTCGCCGCTGCGGTACAGGCGGGCGCCGGGCCGGTGGGGGTCGGGCAGGAACGCCTGCCGGGTGCGCTCCGGGTCGTTCACGTAGCCGCGGCCGACGCAGACGCCGGAGAAGACGATCTCGCCGGGGGCGCCGAGCGGCACCGGGGCGAGGTGGTCGTCGACGACGTGGACGTGCACATTGCGCACGGCGGGGCCGAGCGGTACCCGGTCGCCCTCGGGCGCGCGGACCATCACCTCGTGGTTGGTGTCGTCCGAGGTCTCGGTGAGGCCGTAGGCGTTGACCAGCTTCAGGCCCGGCAGGACCGTGAAGAACCGCTGGGCCAGCTCCATTTTCAGGGCTTCGCCGGTGACGGACACGCAGTGCAGGTCGGGCAGTTCGCGGGGCGCCGCCTCCAGCGCGGACAGCACGACTTCGAGGTAGGACGGGACGACCTGGACGACACCGGCGCGGCCCTCGGCGATGGTGTCGACGAACCGCTGGACGTCCAGTACGGCGTCCTGCCCGACCAGCAGCGTCCGGCCGCCGACCAGCAGTGCGGAGACCAGCTGCCACAGCGAGATGTCGAAGCACTGGGGTGCGGTCTGGGCGACCACCTGTCCCTCGCCGATGCCCAGGTCCTCGATCTTGGCGTAGAGGTGGTTGAGCATCCCGGCGTGCTCGCACATCGCACCCTTGGGCTCGCCGGTCGAGCCGGAGGTGAAGTAGATGTACGCGAGCTGGTCCGGCTCGATGACGATCCCGAGGTCGTCCTCGGTGTGTCCTTCCTCGTACGCGGTGCCGATGAGGAGCTTGCGGGCGCCGGGCACGGCGGTCAGCGCCTCGTCCAGGGTGGTGGTGCTGCCGGGTTCGGTCAGCACGAGGCCGCACTCCGCGCGGGAGAGCGTGGTGGCGATGCGGTCGGCCGGGAAGTGCGGCTCGATGGGCAGGTAGACGCCGCCGGCCTTGAAGACCGCCAGCACGGCGGCCATCCAGTCCAGGTTGCGTTCGGTCACCACGGCGACGACGCCTTCCCGGCGCAGGCCCCTGGCCAGCAGGACGCGGCCCAGCTTGTTGGCGTGTGCGTTGAGCTCCCGGTACGTCCACTGCCGGGTGCCCTGTACGGCGGCGACGGCGTCCGGGTGGGCGCGTACCCGCTGCTCGAACAGCTCGTGGAAGCGGGCGTCGGGCAGCTCGCGCCGCGGTCCGGCCAACTCGTCGAGCTGGTAGCGGAGTTCGCCGGCGGACAGCAGGCTCTGCCGCGTGTGGTCGGCGTCGGGCCCGGCGGCCAGCAGTGCCAGTGCGCGGCGGTGGTAGCCGGCGATCCGGTCCACGCACGCCGCGTCCAGCGCCTCGGTGCGGTACCGCAGCCGCAGTACCAGTTCCTCGCCGCGTGCCGTGACGCCCACCCACAACACGGTGTCGCCGGTCGGCTCACCCTCGCCGCCGGTCGGGTCCCACACCGTCTCGTACTCGGGTCCGGTCACGCCCAGTTCGCGCCGGAGCTCCTCGACCGGGAACTCACGGTGCGTCAGGAGCCGCGAGACGGCGCGGTCCACGTCGTGCACCAGCGCCCGCCAGGTGGCGGCACCGGTCGTCAGCGGGCAGGGCAGCGGCCGGCCGTCCCGTACGGCGACATGCCCGGTCACCACGTCCCGCTCGCCCGCCAGCGCCGCGAGGACCTTGGCGTGCGCGGCCAGCAGGAGGGAGTCGAACGGCACCGCCAGCTCCTCCGCCAGCCGGCGTACCGCCGTGACCACCTCGGCCGGGACGCTCGCCACTTGTTCGGCGACGCCCGGCACTGGATGCAGGGTCCACCGCGGGAGCGCGGTGGCGCCGCCTCCCACGAGCACACCCCGCCAGAATTCCCGACCGCTCTCAGCCGGCTTTGCCATGGGATCTTCCCCCTCCGAGCACCGCTGTCACGGTGCCGCGCGCCGCTGTCCGGAGCGGCGCGGTCGTGGTCGTCTGTTTGCCGGCCGGCCCGTCGGCCGGCCTCGGTGCGCGGTTCCCGGTACGTGCCGATGGCGGCGGCCCCGCCGCCCTCTCCATGCCGAGGGCCGCTGCTCCGTCCCGGTCGGCGCACCGCGGTGCGTGTCGTCCGGCCTGCGCGGTGGTCGCTGGGTCATGCGGTCCGCTGGGGCGCCCGGTGCGTTTCGGCGGCCGGGTTTCCGGCCCACCGGGCGTGCTGCGGGATCTCCTCGCCCTTCATCAGGAAGGAGTCGGCGGCCAGTACCGCGCCGTCGCCCATCGTCACGCCGTAGTGGACCAGGGCGCCGATGCCCAGCGTGCAGCCGGCGCCGATCGTGCTGTGGTCGGATTTGAAGGTGCCGTCCTCCTGCGAGTGGCACTGGATCTTGCTTCCCATGTTGAGCGTGGCGTCGTCCCCGATGGCGGTGAGCGTCCGCTCCGTGATGTAGCAGCCGTCGTCGAAGACCCGCCGGCCGAGCCGGACGCCCAGCATCCGCCACAGCAGGTTCTTGAACGGGGTGCCGTTGAAGGCGTTGAAGTGGGTGTCGGGCACCTTCCACAGGCGCTCGTGCCACCAGAAGTACTGCTGGTAGATGGAGCACAGCTGCGGCCGCAGCGGGCGGAAGCGCAGGATGATCCGCTCCAGCATGCTGAAGTAGACGGCGGTGAAGACCATGCTGAGCGCCATGTACGCCGCGATGAGCAACTGCTCGGCCACGCCGTACAGTTCGATGGCCGCGACGGCCAGCACGGTGAGCACGAAGACGTGCACCCACCGCAGGAACAGGAAGAGGCCGATCGTGACGGTGTTGTGCCGGTTCTTCGCCGCGAGGCGGGTGCGGAACTCCTCGCCCGTGCGGTAGTGGTCGAAACGGGTATCGCGCTCCACGGAGCGGGGAATCTCGAAGCTCGGCGAGCCGAGCAGCCCCACCCCTTCGCGGACCTCGCCGTCCAGCGGCACCATCACCTTGGTCGCGAGCAGGCAGTTCTCTCCGGTCCTGCCGCCCGAGGGGTAGGCGATGAAGTTGCCGAGGAAGTTGTGTGCGCCGATCGTCGCCCGGGACACCCGGAAGGACGTGCTGGAGAAGTCGGCGTTGATGATGGACAGTCCGTCGGCGACCATCGTGCCGCTGCCGACGGTGGCCAGGAACGGCGTCTCGTGCGCCACGTCCGTGCCGAAGTTGGACCCGGTCTGCTCGATCCGGGACATGTTGTACCCGAGGTAGCGCAGGTAGTGGACGATGTAGGAGCTGTCGCCGAAGAGCCACTTGAAGAACTTGTTGTTGGTCGTCCGCGTGATGGCGCGGTGCACCGTGTAGTGGAAGCCGTACAGCGGATACACCTTGTCCGGCTCGATCAGAAGGTTCAGCAGACGCGGCACGGTGAACAGCCAGACCATGCCGAGCAGGGTGAAGCCGAAGAACACCACCACGGAAATGACCAGCGCGTCGAGGTAGAGCGCCGCCGAGGTGAGCCCCTCGGTGCCGGGACCCAGCCACCTGCCGAGCGCGGGGACCTCCGTGAGCAGGAAATACATGGCCCCCACGCCCAGCGGCACGTAGATGACACACACCTGTACCAGGGTGAGGAAGCCGTACCCGAAACGGCGCAGGGTGCCGCAGCCGGTCGGCGCGACGCGTACGTAGTCCACGTCCGTGCGCTGCGCCGGTGAGCCGTGCCACCGCTGTCCGGCCGGCACGGCCTCGCCGCTCTGCAGCGCGGAGGCGTGGCCGAGCTGGGCGCCGTCGCCCATCGAGGTCTTGATGTCCAGCACGGTCCGCTCGCCGACGAAGACGTCCCGGCCGAGGGTGACGGGGCCGGTCTGGATCCGCCCGGCGTGCGCCCGGTAGCAGAGGAAGTACGCCTCCTTGCGGATCACCGTGTTGGCGCCGATGGTGAGCAGATCGGTGCAGACGGGGACGGCGGGCGAGAGGATCGTGACGTTCTTGCCGATGCGCGCGCCGAGGGCCCGGAGGTAGAGCACGTACAGCGGATTGCCGATGAAGAGCCTCATCGGGTTCGCGTGGATCAGTACCCGGACCGTCCAGAAACGCAGATAGGCCAGGCTCCACACCGGGAATTCCATGGGCCGCCAGCGGCCGACGAGAATCCATTTGGCCGCGACCGGAAAGAGGCACATGCCGACGAATCCGGCGCTGCCGAAGACGGCCGACCGCACATAGATGTCGGCCAGTCCGGAGCCGGCGGACACCCAGGTGAAGCCGCGGATGGTGACCATTCCGGCGAGGTAGGAATAGCTGAGGAAAATCAGCAGCTGGAGTGCGCCGCACAGGACGAACCGTGGTGTACTGCCGGCCGGCGCAGGGTCCTCGGGGACCGCCGGCGCCCGCTCTTCGGTGGCGGCGGGTGGGACGGCCGGCAGGGACCCGGCCAGGCTGCGGATGGTCGGGTGGCGGTAGACGTCCTTCATGGAGACCGACGGCAGGTCGCCGCGCTTCCTGACCCGCGCGCAGAACTGCGCCATGAGCAGGGAATTGGCGCCCAGGTCGTCGAAGAAGTGGCTGTCGACCGGGACCCGCTCGGCGCTCACCAGACCGGCCAGCACCTCGGCGAGGATCCGCTCGGTGGCGGTCGGCTCCGGCAGGGTACTCCCATGATCAATAGTTGAAGATTCAACCAGGTCCGCTGTCGAGATCTCGACAGGTTTTCCCACCACGTGAGCTCCTTGTAAGTCAATGTCGTCAGCTGTGCGGGAAGTCAAGGCATTTGGCCTGTGCGGTGGGGGGACTGGTGCGAATCCGTACACGGCGAGCCGGAATCGGGGCGGGGCACTGGGCCCGGACAGCTCTGCCGCCAGTACGGCGGAATCATCGACGCCCTCGACGGCCGGCTCCCCGTACAGAGGAGGAAACGGCCGCGAGGCACGGAGAGAAGGGGCGGACGGCCGACGCCCGCCGCCGGGCCCGCTACGAAGACGTGCGGCACCCCGGTTCCGGTGCGGTCGTACTGATCGCTCTCGCCGTCGTCCTCGGCGTGGCCCGGATCCTCTGTGGGGCGAGGATCCTCGGTGCGGTGGCCGGGGCCCGGCACGGCGTCCAGGCCCTGCGCTGCGTCCGGGTCGACGGCCCGGCCGGCCGGGTCGGCCTTCAGGGCGGCCCGGTCAACGTATCCGCACATCGTCAGGCGTCTGCTGCGCGCCGGGTCCGAACGGCGCGTACGGCGGCTCTCCGCGGCCCGCCCGAAGGGCGCGGAACAGGTCACCCGGTGCGACGGGACACGGCGCGGCGGCACCGTCACCGTGCACGCCCCCGCGGCGCGCACGGCAGGAGCCGGCCGGTCGTACGGCGAGCGATCCAGCAATTTCCCCCGTTCCCCGTGAGCGCCTGGGCCCCCCGACCCGGACGCTTCCCCCCTACCAACCAGGCTGTCGTAACCCTGCATCGACGTCATGAGCACGGCTCCCCCTCGAGACGCGCATAGGTGGTGACAGCAGGTTAAGCACCCTCAGACTTGGGAACCATCCGGTGGCCGAACTCGGCGTGAAGCGGTTCACCCACAGGTTTAAGTGCAGGTAGCAGGACGGAACAACGGAACCGGGCGGCCTCACACGCCACGTCCCGGAGGGCGTGGGGGCGCACTCAAAGTGCACGCGCCCGCGCGCGCCGCCCGCTGTCAACACCGGAGTGCGCCCCACCGCCCGGCGTCGCGAGTGCCACGAGGGACGCCGGCCGCTTCGCGGTGCTGGAGCCCGCTGGCCGGCGCCGTCGCACGGTGTGTGATTTAGCCGACTCTCACGGCCGGGGAAAGGAGCCAGTCGATGAGGAGGCGGTTCACCTCGTCGGCGCGCTCCTGTTGGATCCAGTGGCCGCAGCCCTCCAGCAGGTGGCAGGAGACCAGACCGGGAAGGGTGGTGGGGTACGCCTCGATGGCCTCGCTCATCCAGGTGGTCGAGGCGTCGAGGGTGCCGCCGAGGAAGAGGGACGGCTGGGTGACCGGCGCGCCGTCCCAGGGGGCGAGGTCCGCCCAGTCCCGGTCGACGTTGCGGTACCGGTTGAGCGCGCCGGTCAGGCCGGTCCGCTCGAACTCCCCGGCGTACACGTCGAGATCGGCCTCGGTGAGCCAGGACGGCAGGACACCGGCGGGGAACCGGTCGCGGAGCCGGCCGCCTTCGGGCACGAAGAAGAGGCTGCCCTCGCCGCCGCGCGGCATCGTGTCGGCCGAGAGCCCGGCGTAGAACCCGGCCAGCCAGCCGCGCACGTCCGGTTCGATCTCGGCCTCCGCCCGGCCGGGCTCCTGGAAGTAGCCGACATAGAACTCCTCGTCGCCGCCGAGCGCGGCGAACGCCTCGGTGGGCCGGGGCCCGCCCCGAGGTGCGTACGGCACGCTCAGCAATCCGACGGCCGTGACGAGGTCCGGCCGGAGCAGCGCGGTGTGGGCGGCGATGGACGAGCCCCAGTCGTGGCCCACGACGACCGCGCTCCCGGCGCCGAGGGCCTCGATGACGGCGGCGGTGTCCTCGACGTGGTCGAGCATCCGGTACGCGTCGACCGCGGCGGGCGCGGAGGAGCGGCCGTATCCGCGGACGTCGACGGCCACCGCGCGGAAGCCCGCCGCGGCGAGCGCCGGGAGCTGGTGGCGCCAGGAGTACCAGGACTCCGGGAAGCCGTGGACGAAGAGGACCAGGGGGCCGGTGCCCTGCTCCACGAGATGGATACGGCCGCCGGGCGTGCGGACCAGACGGTGCTGTACGGGAGTCGGCTGCGGCATGGCTCCTCCTGGGGTGGTGGCGGGCGCGGTCCCGCTTTCCGTGATCATCGGACGGCCGCGCGGCGGTGGC
>NZ_NHSG01000289.1:0-6832 GCF_020024005.1 Streptomyces purpurogeneiscleroticus | reverse complement strand
CCGAGCCGAAGCCGAAACCGAAACCGAAGCCCACTCCGACGCCGACGCCGACCCCGAAGCCGCCGAAGCCGACGCCACCGCCGCCGACGGCTCCGTATGCCGTCAACACGCTGGCCTGGGACTTCACGGGCAGCGGCAGCAAGCCGGAGGTGCGCGCCACGGACAGCAGCTTCCTGTGGCAGCGCCAGGGCGGCGTCAGCATCGGAGGCAAGCACTACTCCCACGGTGTGACGACGCACGCCCCGTCCTCGGTGACGATCGACCTCAACCGGGAGTGCACGGCCTTCGATGCCCTCGCGGGCGTGGACGACCTGGCCATGGGGCGCGGCGCGGTGCGCTTCTCGGTGTACGCGGACGGGGTGCGGCAGTGGCGCTCCGGTGTGGTGCGGGGCGGCGACCAAGCAGTACCGGTCCATGTCCCGCTGGCGGGCCGCACGTCCATCCGGCTGGTCGCCGAGCCTCAGACGTCCGCTGACACCCTGACGTTCAGCGACTGGGCGGAGTCCCGGATCAGCTGTCGCTGAGCCGCTGAGGGGGCTGTGAGGCGCGCCTGAGGCCCCGAGAGAGGCTCCTGGGGCCCTGGCGCCTCGGCGGGGCTACAGCGCCAGGCGTTCGACGCCGGTCGAGACGGCGCGCTGGCGGGGTGCCGCCGCGCCCGTCCAGCACGTTCCGCGTCGGGCGAGCAGCCGGCGCAGCCACAGCTCCGTGGAGACCAGCTCCGCCAGGCCGTCCAGGGGCAGCGGCGCGCCCTCGGCCGCGGCACGCAGCGCCTTGCGTACGACGCGGGCCTCCACCAGCCCCGCGTCGGCGAGCAGCGGTGCATCGAAGAGCCGCACGAGGTCGTCCATGGAGGCGCGCAGCCCGGCCCGTACCGCCGCCGCGTGCGTCACGTGGGAGGTCGCGCCCCAGCCCGGTGGCAGGTCGCGGATGCCCGCCCCGGAGAGCACGGCGCGCAACACCGAGGCGCGCGCCCCCGGTTGCACCCTGAGCGTGTCCGGGAGCGCGCGGCAGGCGAGTACCACCTGGTTGTCCAGGAAGGGCGCGTGCAGCCGCTGGTTCCGTACTTCCGCGGCCTGTTCGAAGACGCGGTGGTCGGCGGCGTGCCGGGCGAGTGCCGCGCGTGCCCGGCGTTCCCCGGGGCGGCCGACGGCCGGGGCCCGTAGTGCCGCGTCGCTCAGCCGAACCGATACTTCAGCGAGCGCTTCCCCCGTGAGCCAGCGCGCGGCAGGCCCGGGCCGGCACCACGTGAGCGCCGCCAGTGAGGCTTCCACGGCGCTGCCCGCCACCGTCTCGTCCGTGAACTCCCGCCCCAGCAGCCGCGCGGCGGCCGCGGAGATCCCCGCCCCGTAGGGCGTGCGGGCCAGCTTCCGCGCGGCCCGGTAGACCGTGAACGGTATGAACACCGAGTGCGTGGCCGCGCCGTCGGCCTTCGCCAGCGCCGTGACCGGGCGCAGCAGGTGCCGGCGCCGCCGGTCGAGCAACAGGTCCGCAAGGCGCGCCGGATGGGCGTCCAGTACCTGCCGCGCGCCGTGCCCCACGAAGTGGTCGGCGCTCCCGGAGAGCAGCCGCCTGCGGTGCCGTTCGGCGGCGACCATCGAGGGCCCCGGTTCGTCCGTGAGCGGCCCCGTACCCAGGGCCGCGTACGGGAGCGCCTCCTCGCCCGCCGCGACCACCACGTGGTGCAGCCGCGGGTTGTCCGCGATGCTGCGGGCGCGCTCCAGCTCGGCCTCCCGGTACGCCTGGACCCCGTTGCCGGCCCGGTCGTTGAAGGTGACCGCGAGGAGCCGCTCGCCCTGCCCGTTGAGCCGCCCCGGCTGCCCCGGCAGGCCGGCCGCGAGCAGCGCCAGCGTCCCGGACGCGCTGCCGCCGGACAGGTCGGCGCCGATGCCGGGCGCCGGTGCGCCGCGCGCGGCCCGTCGGTCCTCCGGGCCCATGCCGGGCACCGGGCCGGGGTCCAGGCCGCCGGGAGCCCCCGGACCGCCGTGCGGGTCGGGCGCGTGCCGCGGGGCCGCCAGCCGGGCCCGTACGGCGTCCACGAGCGCCTCCCGCACGCCGTCCACGGCCTGTTCGGGCGCGAGCTGCGGCGCCGAGACGGCGAGCGAGTGGGTCTGTTCGTACGAGGTGATCTCGCTGGAGCCGCCGCGCAGTACGAGGGCGTGGCCGGGCGGGACGCGCCGCACGCCCGTGTACGGCGTGCCCGTGCCGAGCGCCTCGGGGGCGTCCGGGCAGGCCAGCAGCGCCGCGAGGTGCCCCACGTCGAGGCTCGCCTCGATCAGGTCGGCGAGCGGCAGGGCGGCGGTCGCATAGGCCGTGCCGCCCGCCCACCGGGTGTGGAACACCGGGCGGGCGCCCGCCAGATCGCCGGTGACCGTGAGCCGCCGGCCCACCTGGGCGACGGCGGTGTAACTGCCGGGCCAGGCGGTGAGATGGCGCAGCGCACCACCACGTGCGGCGAGGAGGCCCACCCGCAGCTGGTCGTCTGTCGCGCCGCACACCCCGAAGACCGCGATCCGGGTCTCGGGGTCGGCCTTCACGATGCGCACTTCGTCGGGGCGCCAGTCGCCGACCGCCCAGAGCGGATCGGGGTCGCCCCACAGGAGTTGGGCGCCCACGGGGAGCACCGTGCGGCTGTCGTCGATGGGGCCCGGGCCCGTGGCGGCACTGCTCCACCCCACCAACCAGCGCATCGTGGCCTCCGCCCGTCTCCCCGTCGCTCCGCACGCCGGTCACGGAGGCACTCATTCGCCCCGTACGGCGCGTGGCACAGCAGTTGTGCGGACCACTCTGCCACGAGCGGGACCGGTGGGAGGCGGCATGAGGACGGCGTGTACACGCGGGCAGCCCCTGGTGTCGCGACAGCGCTCCGAAGCGCCGCGCACACCCGTCCTCAAGGGCAGCGCACACCGCCTTCAGGAGCCGCGCACGCCGCTTCTCGGGGCCGTGCACTGGCCGCGGCGGGAAAGTGTCGGGTGATGGTATTCAGCCAAAGTCCGTTCCGTACCGATACGTTGCGGGCGGAAGCGCTGGTCGGCGCGGACCCGGCGCATTCGGGGGCGGTCAACGGGGCGCGCGAACCGGGCGGCGGACCGTACGGACCGCCTGGCGGTCCCGTTCCGAGGCGTTGCGTAAGTGATCGCGACAGTCCGGGAGGTGGGACTCACCCCCCGGACCGGACCGCCACCCGCGGGGAATGAGGTGGCGGTGTCCCCCAGCCCACTGGATCCAGTGCAGCGGGCCGACCCACGCAAGACCCATGGAAACGTGCCCGCCATGGAGCAGCCAGCGCGCACGGACGGGCGCACGGCAACACGTACCCGGAGCACATGCACACGTGTGACCTCCTCTGCAGACACGAATCTCGCCATCCGGGACACCGACCCTTAACGGTCGGGATTCAGCGAACTACTCTGGGTGGACGCATGCCCCGGGGAGTACGGGGTGGCCGTCGCTTGGTCGAGGGGTGCGCATGTCCAGGGATACTCGCGGGCCGAACGAAAAACTCGGCACCGTTCTCGCCCTCGCGGGGATCAGTAACGCCGGGCTCGCCCGCCGGGTCAACGACCTCGGTGCGCAGCGTGGCCTGACGCTTCGCTACGACAAGACCTCGGTCGCCCGATGGGTGTCGAAGGGCATGGTCCCGCAGGGTGCGGCGCCGCACTTGATTGCGGCTGCGATCGGCAGCAAGCTCGGCCGGCCGGTGCCGCTGCACGAAATCGGGCTGGCCGACGCCGACCCCGCGCCCGAAGTGGGCCTGGCATTCCCGCGCGACGTGAGCGCGGCCGTACGGTCCGCGACCGAGCTGTACCGGCTGGATCTGGCCGGACGGCGGGCGGGCGGCGGCGGCATCTGGCAGAGCCTGGCCGGTTCCTTCTCCGTCAGCGCGTACGCCACTCCGGCCTCCCGCTGGCTCATATCCCCGGCCGACAGCTCAGTGGCGCGGGGTGTTCCGGAGGCGAGAACGGGGCGGGGCGGCCCGCAGGACACGGATGCGGACGCGGGGCCCGAGGGCGGCCTTTCGGGCCCGGCCGCCGCGCCTGGTGGCGCGCCGACGATATCCGGGGTCCCCAGCACCTCCGCTCTCTCGGGCAAGGAGCCGGGCAAGGACGACCCGAAGGACACGGCGGCCGCCGGCGGCGAGCCGCTGCCGCAGCATGTCGGCCACAGCGATGTCTCCAAGCTGCGCGAGGCGGCCGAAGATGCGCGCCGCTGGGACTCCAAGTACGGCGGCGGTGACTGGCGTTCCTCGATGGTGCCCGAGTGCCTCCGGGTGGACGCGGCGCCGTTACTCCTCGCCTCGTACAGCGACGAGGTGGGCCGCGCGTTGTTCGGAGCGACGGCCGAACTGACCCGGCTGGCCGGCTGGATGGCGTTCGACACGGGCCAGCAGGAGGCGGCGCAGCGGTACTACATCCAGGCGCTGCGCCTGGCCCGCGCCGCTGCTGACGTGCCTCTGGGCGGCTATGTCCTGGCATCGATGTCCCTGCAGGCGACCTACCGCGGCTTCGCCGACGAGGGCGTCGACCTCGCCCAGGCCGCACTGGAGCGCAACCGGGGGCTGGCGACCGCCCGCACGATGAGCTTCTTCCGGCTGGTCGAGGCGCGCGCCCAGGCGAAGGCCGGCGAGGGCCGCGCCTGCGAGGTCGCGCTGAAGGCGTCCGAGGGCTGGCTCGAACGGTCCCGTGAGGGCGACCCCGACCCGTCCTGGCTGGACTTCTACTCGTACGAGCGGTTCGCGGCGGATGCCGCCGAGTGCTACCGCGACCTGAGACTTCCGCGCCAGGTACGGCGCTTCACGGAACAGGCCCTGTCCCGCCCGACCGAGGAATTCGTGCGCTCGCACGGCCTGCGGCTCGTGGTGTCGGCGGTGGCCGAGCTGGAATCGGGCAATCTGGACGCGGCCTGCGCGGCGGGCACCCGCGCGGTCGAGGTGGCCGGACGCATCTCCTCCGCCCGCACCACGGAATACGTGCGCGACCTCCTGCACCGGCTGGAACCGTACGGCGACGAGCCGCGCGTGGTGGAGCTGCGGGAGCGGGCCAGGCCGTTGCTGGTGGCGCCGGTCTAGGGGCTGGTTCAGGGGCTGCACCGGGCAGCGTGAACGACGTCGTACCGGCGTCTCGCCGGGTGTCCTGCCGTGCCTCGCCGGGTGTCCTCTTTCGGCTGCTCTTGCCGGCCCGGCGTGTGGTCACCGGCCGCGGCCCTGAGCGTGGCCCTCGTCGTCCTCGTCGTTGCGGTCACCGACCTGATCAACGACCTGCTCAACGGCCTGCTCGACGGTCTGATCAACGGCCTGGCCGTCGCCCGGCAGGAGCCGGTGACGGAGCCGGTGACCGACGGATGTCAGTGCCCCCCGTCATGATGGGTATGTCGGTCGTGACGTGACGTTGCTCGTGATGGGGAGGTGCCGCGATGACGTTCGAGCAGGCGGAGGGGCGGCCCGCGGGGCAGGCCCCGGGTGAGGGCGCGGAGGCCGCGCGGCGTGCGGAAGCAGGTACGGCGGAGCCCGCGGGCGCGCGAGGGGACGACGCACGGACTGCCGGTGCCTCCCGGCCCGCCGGGACCCCCGGCACGGCGCCCCGCTCCGACTGTGACGTCGTGATCATCGGCGCCGGCATCGTCGGCCTCTCGACGGCGTATGCGATCACCCGGGCGGCGCCCGGCACCCGCGTCGTCGTGCTGGAGAAGGAGCCCGGCCCCGCCCGGCACCAGACGGGCCGGAACAGCGGCGTGATCCACAGCGGGATCTACTACCCACCCGGCTCCCTCAAGGCCCGCTTCGCGCTCGAAGGCTCGGCCGAGATGGTCAAGTTCTGCGCCGAGCACGACATCCCGCACGACGTCACCGGCAAGCTGATCGTCGCCACCGACCGCGCCGAGCTGCCCCGCCTGCACTCCCTCATCCAGCGCGGCCGCGAGCACGGCATCCCCGTCCGCGAGCTGGGCCCCGCGCAGATCCTGGAGTACGAGCCCGAGGTGCGCGGCCTCGCGGCCATCCACGTCGGCACGACCGGCGTCGCCGACTTCGGCGCGGTCGCGGACCGGCTGGGCCGCCTCGCGACGGAGGCCGGCGCGCGCATCGAGTACGACGCGGACGTCCGTACGATCGGCCGGCGCGGCGGCCGCGTCGCGGTGCGTACGGCCGCGGGCCGGGTCATCCGCGCCCGCGCGCTGGTGAACTGCGCGGGCCTGCACTGCGACCGCATCGCCCGGCTGGCCGGTGACGCCCCCGGGATGCGCATCGTCCCGTTCCGCGGTGAGTACTACTCCCTCTCCCCCGCGCGCGACTCCCTGGTCCGCGGCCTGGTCTACCCCGTCCCCGACCCGGCCTTCCCGTTCCTCGGCGTCCACCTCACCCGCGGCGTCCACGGCGAGGTCCACCTCGGCCCGAACGCCGTCCCGGCCCTGGCCCGCGAGGGGTACGACTGGCGGACGGTCCGCCCCGCCGAGCTGGCCGGCACCCTGGCGTATCCGGGCGCCTGGCAGATAGCCCGCCGCCACTGGCGGTACGGCGCGGGCGAGCTGCACCGCTCCCTCTCCAAGCGCGCCTTCACGGACGCGGTTCGCCGCCTGCTCCCCGCGATCACGGCGGACGACCTCATCCCTGCCCCGGCCGGCGTGCGCGCCCAGGCGGTCCTCCCCGACGGCACCCTCGTCGACGACTTCCTCATCACCGAGGGCCCGCACACCATCCACGTCCTCAACGCCCCGTCCCCGGCGGCCACGGCCTCCTTGCCCATCGGCCGCGAGATCGCGGGGCGAGCACTGGGGGTGCTGGGGTAGCGCCGCTGCCGGCCGACCACCGGCCCCCTCGTCGCTGACCCGCGCCCCCTCA
>NZ_NHSG01000288.1:0-17668 GCF_020024005.1 Streptomyces purpurogeneiscleroticus | reverse complement strand
ACCGTGCCCAGGGTGAAGGTCTCGAAGGTGGTTCGGGAGACGCCCCAGATGTCGGGGAAGTCGTACGGCAGGCCGACGAGGTGTTCCAGGGTGCCGGGGAACAGCGCCACCCAGGAGCCCAGCACGATCCACGCGTACACGAGCGACGCGCACACCACGAAGCCGCGCGTGCCGAACGGCACCTCGTACGGGCGGGGTACCTCCGCGCGGCGCAGCCGCAGCCGGATCAGGGCCGGCACGATCGCGAGGTACGACAGCAGCAGCGTCGTGATCGCGACCGTCAGGACGACACCGAAGACCGCGGCGGCGTCCCCGGCCGCCAGGTTCATCGCGGCGACCATGAAGAGCGTCGCGGTGATCCCGGAGAGCAGATTCATCCTTACCGGAGTACCGAGCCGTTCATGGAACGTGCCCAGGCCGCGGCTGAAGAACCCGTCGTCGGCCGCCGCCATCGCCTGCATCCGGTCGCTGACGATCATCCACGCGCTGCCCTGGGTGAGCAGCGCGAAGACGAACAGCACGGCGGCCGTGGTCAGCAGCGGCCCGCTCCAGTCCCCGTACACGCCGAAGACCAGCCGGGCCGCGTCCATGAACCCGCCGATGCCGGTCACCCGTCCGGCCGGTGCCGCCGAGAGGATCGCCAGCACGGGGAGCAGATAGCAGCACGTCGCGATCAGCCCGGAGATCCCGATGGAGACCGGGACGTCCCGCTGCGGGTCGTGCATCTCGTCGCCCGCCGCGTTCGGGGCCTCGAACCCGACGAAGGCGAAGAGCAGCACCGGCACCAGGCCCAGGAAGCCGACCGCGGTGGGGGCGAAGGAGGCGTGGTCCAGGCCGCGGAAGCCGTGCTCGACGCCGTACGCCACGGCCGTGCCGGAGAAGCCGGCGAGCGCCAGCACCTTGGCCGCCGCGCCCGCCGTGGTGATCCACTTGCCGCGGCGCAGCGACACGATCGCGGTGAGGATCGCCGCCCAGATGAACAGCAGCTTGAAGGTGTAGTCGGCCACCGTCCCGGAGCCGAGCGGGAAGACGAAGCCGTCCCAGGACTCCGCCGCGATGAACACCAGCGAACCGCCGAGCCACACCGGATTGGTGACCCAGTAGAACAGCGTGGTGAGCGCCGCGATGGTGCGCCCGAAGGCCAGCTTCACCCAGACGTACGGGCCGCCCTCCTGCGGGAAGGCCGCCCCCGTCTCGGCGAAGACCAGCGCGTACGGCAGCAGGAAGCCCACCGCGATCACGGCGATCCAGGTGACGGCCTCGCCCCCGCCGGTGGCGATCTGCCCCAGCACGTCGAAGGAGATGACGGCCGCCACACCCATCGCCATGATGTCGAACCGGCGCAGGCTGCGGTGCAGGTGGGGGACGGTCTCAGGAGGTTGGGGCGGTGGTGCGGGTGCGGATCTGGTGGGTGGTACGGACACGGCAGTGCGCCCTTCCAGTCGTGGCCGGTTGCATCGTGGCCGGTGGTGTCGTGGCCGGTTGCGGAGGAGTGGCTCAGTCCCGAATCTCTCCGGTGGGCGTGGTGCGTTCCAGCACCGACCGCATCGCGGTCACCGTCTCCTTCACCTCCGCCTCCGTCATGACCAGCGGCGGCGACAGCACGATGCTGTGCGCGGAGTCCCGTACGATCACGCCCGTCTCGCGCCGGATCACATCGTGCGGCATCCGCTCGGGCCGCACCGGCAGCGGCGCGCGCGTCCCCTTGTCCGCGACCAGCTCGACGGCCAGCATCATGCCCACCGACCGCACCTCGCCGACCACCGGCAAGTCGCCCAGCTGCGCCTGGAGTTCAGCGTGCAGCGCACCGCCGATCTCCACCGCGCGGGCCAGCAGACCCTCCCGCTCGATGATGTCGAGATTGGCCAGCGCCACGGCCGCGGCGACCGGGTGACCGTTGTACGTGTAGCCCATCGGGAAGCCGTGCTCGCGCAGCAGCTGCTCGGCCACGTGGTCCCCGACCAGCAGCGCGCCCAGCGGCGTGTACCCGGAGGTGATGCCCTTGGCGGTGACGAGGATGTCGGGCGTGACACCGAAGTGCTGCGCCGCGAACCACTCGCCGACCCGCCCGTAGGCCGTCACGACCTCGTCGAAGATGAGCAGGATGCCGTGCCGGTCCAGCACCTCCCGCACCCGCGGCCAGTAGTCCGCCGGCGGTACGAGCATGCCGCCCACGCCCATGATCGGCTCGCCGATCATCGCCGCGATGTTGCCGGGCCCGATCTCCGCGATCCGCTCCTCCAGCTCCCGGATCAGGAAGTCGCACGGGTCCTCGCCGCCGTACAGCTCGGTGCGGTACGGCCACGGCGGCGTCAGGTGGCTGACGTGCGGCATCATCGGCGCGAAGCCCTCGTGGTACAGCGGGAAGCCGGTCGCCGAGCCGCCGCCGTAGCCGATGCCGTGGTACGCCTTGGCGCGCGCCAGGATCCAGGTGCGCGAGGACTCGCCGCGCCGGTGGTGGTAGTAGCGCGCCATCTTGATCGCGGCTTCGTTGCCCTCCGAACCGCCGGAGGTGAAGTAGACATGGCCGAGCCCGGCGGGGGCGAGCGAGGTGAGGCGGGTGGCCAGCTCGATCGCCTTGTCGTTGGAGAACTCCCAGAAGCTGGTGAAGTACTCCAGCTTCGTCATCTGCTCGGCGGCGGCCCGCGCCACCTCTTCCCGGCCGTGCCCGATCTGCGCGAGCCAGAGCCCGCCGGTGGCGTCCAGGTACGAGCGCCCCTCGGCGTCGGTGAGCCGGCAGCCGGAGCCCTCGGTCATCACGACCCGCTCCTCGACGGTGCCGGGGAGGTACGGGTGGATGATCCGGGCGCGGTCGGCGGCGGCGAGTTCGGCGTGGTGCATGGTGTCCCCTTCAGGCGGTCTTCGTGGTCATGGTGAGTGCGGTCAGCGCGAGGGTCTGCGCGGTCGCGACCAGGTCGCTGACCTCGATGTACTCGTCGACGGTGTGCAGCGTGGGCGAACCGTCGGGGCGGGTGGCGGTGGGGCCCAGGCAGACGGCCGGGGTGTTCCCGAAGCGGGTGAGGGTGGCGGCATCGGTCCAGGACGGCTCGCCGACGACGCGCGGGGCGCGGCCGAGCCCGGCGGCGGCCCCGCTGAGCGCCCCGACCAGGGCGTGGTCCGCCGGTACTTCGGCGGGTGCCAGCTCGGTGTCCCAGGCGAAGACCGGCGGATGCGCGGCGAGCCAGCCGTCGGTTCCGGTGGCCTTCCGTACGGTCTCCTCGATCTCCGTACGGACCCGGCTCGCCCAGCCGCTCCCGTCCGCCTGCACCGGCAGATAGGTGACGTCGAGGCAGACCTCGCAGGAGGCCGGGTAGGTCACCCACCACTCGCCGCCCTTGATCATCGTGGGCACGATGGACGGCGGGGGCAGCAGCGGATGCCGGTGACCAAGGTCTTCGGCCCACCGCTCGCGCAGCTCCCGCAGCGCGTCGAGGACCGGGAGCGTCTTCTCGATGGCGTTGACCGCGCCGCCCGACCGCCAGTCGCCGGGCGGGAACTCGGCGTGGCCCGGCCGCCCCGCGACGGTGACCGTCCCGCCGAGAATGCCGCGCTGGGCGGTGACGACGTTCAGGTCGGTGGGTTCGGGCACGACGGCGGCGTCGGCGCGTACCCCGTAGCCGACCGAGGCGAGCGTGCCCGCGCCGTTCCACTCCTCGTCGGTCGCCGTGTTGATCAGCAGATCGCCGGGCAGCCGGATGCCGAGTGCGGCCAGCGCCTCCGCCGCGACCACCGCGGCCGCGATGCCGCCCTTCATGTCGCACGTGCCGCGCCCGTACAGCCGCCCGTCCCGCACCTCGGCCCGGAACGGATCGGAGGACCAGTCGCGGCGCGGCTCGGCGGAGACGACATCGATGTGTCCGTTGAAGAGCAGACTGCGGCCGCCGCCGGTACCGGGGAAGCGCGCCACGAGCTGCGGCCGCCCGTCGAAGCCCAGCCCCGGCGGGGTCTGCGGCGACTCCGGCAGGTCCCCGGGCCGCGGCGTCCACACGTCCACGGTGGCCCCCGCGGCCCGCAGCCGCCCGGCCAGGAACTCCTGCAGCTCCGCCTCGTCCCGCGCCGGCTCGCCGGCCGACCCCCGTACGGTCGTGTCGAAGCCGACGAGGGCGGTGGTGAGCGCGACCAGATCGTCGGCCCGCCGCGCGACCTCTTCCCGAACATCCTGACGTTGCGTCATACGTACTCCGTCATGCGTACTGGATCCATGTCGTCTTCAGCCCCGTGTACTTCGCGAAGGAGTGCAGCGAGAGGTCGCGGCCGAAGCCGGACTGCTTGAAGCCGCCGAACGGCGTCACCGGGTCGAGCGCGTCCACCGTGTTCACCGACACCGTCCCGGCGTGCAGTGCGTCGCTCACCCGGTGGGCCCGGCCGATGTCCCGGGTCCACACCGAGGCGGCCAGCCCGTACGGCGAGTCATTGGCGATCCGTACCGCCTCGGCCTCGTCCGCGAACGGCAGCACGGCCAGCACCGGGCCGAACAGCTCCTCGCGGGCGAGCGGCGCGTCCGGAGCCAGGCCGGTGACCACGGTCGGGTCGAGGTACGCGCCGGGGCCGTCCGGTCGGGTGCCGCCGCAGGCCACCGTCGCGCCCGCGGCACGCGCCGTCCGCACCGCGCCCAGCACGCGGTTGGCCTGCGCCTCGTCCACGAGCGGGCCGAGCATGGTCGCCGGGTCGAGCGGGTCACCGGGACGCCACTGCCGCACGTGCGCGACGACCCGGGCGGTGAACTCCTCCGCGACACAACTCTCCACGAGCAGGCGGGTGTTGGCGGAGCAGACCTGCCCGGAGTTGTACAGGAAGCCCCAGGCGGCCTTCTCCGCGGCGGCCTCCAGGTCCGCGTCCGCGAAGACGAGATTCGGGCTCTTGCCGCCGCACTCGGGCCAGACCTGCTTCAGGTTGGACTCGGCGGCGTAGGAGAGGAAGAGCTTGCCGACGGACGTGGAGCCGGTGAACGCGAGCACGTCCACATCCGGGTGGCGGCCCAGCGCCTGCCCCGCCTCCTCGCCGAAGCCCGGGACGACGTTCAGTACGCCGTCGGGGATGCCGGCCTCGGCCGCGAGCCGGGCGAGCCGCAGCGCGGACAGCGGGGACTGCTCGGCGGGCTTGAGCACGACGCTGTTACCGGCGGCGAGTGCGGGCGCGAGCTTCCAACTCGCCATGTCCAGCGGAAAGTTCCACGGCACCACCGCGCCGACCACGCCCAGTGGCACCCGGCGGACCGTCGCGAGGCTGCCCGGCGCGGTCGGCGCCACCTCGTCGTACAGCTTGTCCACGGCCTCCGCGTGCCAGGCGAAGCAGCCGGCCGCGCCCGGCACGTCCACGGTCAGTGTCTCGGTGATGGGCTTGCCCATATCGAGGGTGTCGAGCAGCGCCAGCTCCTCGCCGTGCTCCGTGATCAGCTCGGCGAGCCGCAGCAGCCGGCGCTTGCGCTCCGCCGGCGCGAGCCGTGACCAGCGGCCGTCCTCGAAGGCGGTACGGGCCGCGCGCACGGCCGCGTCGACGTCGGCGGCACCGCAGCGGGCGACGTCGGCGACGGTCTTGGCGGTGGCGGGACCGATGTCGGAGAAGGTCCGGCCGTCGGCGGCGTGGACGTACTCGCCGTTGATGAACGCCCTGGTTTCAGGGGCTAGTTGGGCGGCACGCTGCTGCCATTCTTCGTACGTGGGGGTGCTCATGGTGAGTGGCTCCAGGTCGGTGGGTGCAGGTCAGTGGGTGTCGGCGTACGGGGGAGGGGCGGCGGCCGCGCCGGACGCGGTCCGCGCGGCGGCCCGCCGTACCCGCCGCCGCGCCGCGTAGAGGTACACCGGCGTGATGAAGAGCAGCCCGGCGAGCCAGCCGAGGTCGGTGTCGCCGAGGGCGTGGGCGAGCGGCCCGGTGTAGAGCGTCTGGGCCATGAACGGCACCTCGATCAGGATGCCGAGCAGATAGACGCCCAGGGCCGTGGCGTTCCAGCGGCCGTAGACCCCGCCGTCCCGCGCGAAGAAGGACGGCACGTCGTAGTCGCCGTGCCGGACGAGGTAGAAGTCGACGAGGTTGATGGCGGTCCAGGGGATCAGGACGTACTGCAGGAGGTAGATCAGGTTCAGGTAGCTCGCCATGAAGGAGTCGGCGAAGGCCGCGGCCAGCACGAAGGACAGCGCGCCGAGGGCGAGCGAGAGGAGCGCGCGGACGGCAGGGCCCGGCAGCCAGCGGTGCGCGAAGGTCTGCACGGCGGTGACCACGCACAGCGTCGCGCCGTAGAGGTTCATGGAGTTGGTGAGCATCGTGACCGCGGCGAAGGACCACAGTGTGATCTGTGCGAGCGGGCTGCCGAGCAGCTGCGACTGCGCGGTCACGGGGTCCTCGCCGCCCACCGCGAGGCCGACGGTCACGCCGACCAGCATCGGCAGGACGCTGCCGAGCACACTGCCCCAATACGTGCACCACAGTGTCGAGCGGACCTGGGCGCGGTCGGCGGGCATGTAGCGCGAGTAGTCCGAGACATAGGGCGCGTACGCGATCTGCCAGAGCACGCCCACGGAGACCATGCCGAGGAAGCCGCCGAGCGAGAAGCCGCCGCGGGCCAGGAATCCGGCGGGCAGCCCGCCGAAGGCGATCCAGGCGGCGCCGACGAGCTGGACCGCGCCGAAGAGCCAGGTGGTCAGCCGGCCGATGCCGTGCATCAGGCGGTAGCCGACGACGGTGACGACGAGGCTGACCGCCGTGCCGAGTGCGATGCCGGCGTCCACGGGCACGGCCGGCAGCGCCTGCTCCAGCGACTGCGCGCCGAGCACCAGGTTGGAGGCGAAGAACCCCTGGTACATCACGACCACGACGAGGACCACGGCGAGCGCGCCGGTGCTGCCGAACTGGCCGCGGCTCTGGATCATCTGCGGCACGCCCAGCTGCGGCCCCTGCGCCGAGTGCAGTGCCATCAGGAAGCCGCCGCCGAGGTGGCCGACGAGCAGGGCGAGCACGCTCCAGGCGAAGGACAGCCCGAAGACGGTGGGCGCGAGGGCGCCGGTGACCATCGTGAGCGGGCCGAGGTTGGCGGAGAACCAGATGGTGAACAGATCGCGCGTGCGGCCGTGCCGCTCGTCGTCGGGGATGACGTCGATGGTGTGCCGCTCCACGGTGGCGTTCGCTTCGCGTGCCACGCCGCCTCCTAGCGAGGGGGAGGGATGCTGGGAACCGAGAGCGTCCTCGGTGCCATTCTTTGAACTGAGATTCAAACTATGAGGCGCTAGTCTGTCAATGCATCGCGGGGGAGAAAGCCGCATTTGCTGAAGCGAGAAACGGGGAATTTACGGCATGGCAAGGACCAAGAACCAAGGCGCCCGCCGGGAAGCGCTCATCGAGGCGGCGGGCCGGGCGATCACCGGGCGCGGGCTGGCCGGCCTGCGCATCAAGGACATCGCGGCCGAGGCGGGAGTCTCCGCCGGCTCGGTGCTCTACTACTACCCCGAGCTCGACGACCTCGTCTTCGAGGTGCACCAGAGCGCGGTGGAGCGCTACCTGACCAACCGTCACACCGCCACCGACGACGCCGGCGACCCGGTCGAGCGGCTGCGCGCGGCAGCGGCGAGCGGCCTGCCGCGCGACAGCGACGACGCCACCCACCGCTTGCTGTACGAACTGCACGGCCTCGCCGACCGCAGCCGCCAGCACGCCACACTGATGGCCTCGCTCTACGCCCGCGAGGCCGCGCTCTACACCACCCTTCTCGAACTGGGCGCCGCCTGCGGCGACTTCACTCTCGACCAGCCCGCCGCCGTCATCGCCCGCGACCTGGTCGCCCTGGAGGACGGCTACGGCCTGCACATCATCAGCCGCAACCCCGCGGTGGACCACGCCGCGGCGCGCGACGCGGTCCTCCGCTACGCCCGTACGGTCACGGCGTGCCCGCGGCTGTGAGCCGCGCCCGCTGCCGGGGGTCCGACGCCAGCGACACCGCTGTCAGCGCCAAGGCCGTCGCGCCGTCCAGCACGGCGCGGTCGGCCTCCGGCGTGACACAGTGCGCCGCGAACTCCTTCTGATGGTTGACTGCGGGCAGCGAACCGATGCCGAGGTACGGATGGATCGCGGGCAGCACCCGCGAGACGTTGCCCATGTCGGTCGAGGCCCGGTTCATCCGCGCCTCGGGCGCGGACGGCGGGGTGAACTTCCGCCCGACGGCCTCCGCGTGCGCCCGGTACAGCCCGAGCATGTCGTGGTCCGTACGGAACTCCGCGTACGGCGGGCTCTCGTGCGCCACCGACAGCTCACAGCCGGCCGCCAGCGCCCCCGCCTCGAAACACCGCTCGACGCGGGGCCGCACGGCCGCCAGCTCCTCCAGCGAACCGGCCCGTACGTACCACCGCCCGCTCGTCCGCTCGGGGATCGCGTTCGGTGCCTCGCCGCCGCGCGTCAGCATCCCGTGCACCCTTACCGAGTGCGGGAGTTGCTGGCGGAGCAGGCCGATCGCCACCTGCGCGACGGTGAAGGCGTCCGCGGCGTTGCGGCCCTGCTCCGGGTAGGCCGCGGCGTGCGCGGCCTTGCCCTCGTAGTCGATCCGCAGATGCGCCACCGCGTACGGCTCCGCCTCCGCGACATCCACCGGGCCCGGATGCACCATCATCGCCGCGTGCATCCCGTCGAAGGCACCGCGCTCCAGCATCAGGATCTTCCCGCCGCCGCCCTCCTCGGCCGGGGTGCCCAGCACCGTCACCGTCAGCCCGAGGTCGTCGGCGACCCGGGCCAGCCCGGCCGCGGCGCCCACTGCCGAGGCAGCGATGATGTTGTGTCCGCAGGCGTGCCCCAGGCCCGGCAGTGCGTCGTACTCCGCGCAGAGTGCGAGGTGCAGCGGGCCCGAGCCGATCGTCGCGGAGAAGGCGGTGGGCAGGTCACAGACCCCGGGCGTGACCCGATAGCCCAGGTCGGCGAGGGCCTCCGCCGTCCAGGCGGCGGCCCGCTCCTCCTCCCAGGCGACCTCGGGGTGGGCGTGGATACGGTGGCTGAGAGCGAGCAGACCGTCGGCGGAGGCGGCGACGGCATCCCGCACGGCGGTGTGCGCGGTCGTCCCGGCACCGCTCATGCGGGATCACCCGGCACGCCGTACCCGGGCGCCGCATCCGGGTCCAACGCGCGCCGCACATAGTCCGCCGCCTGCGGCTCCCACCGCTTCCACAGCGCCGCCAGCTCCGCGATCGGATCGCCGTCCGTCCAGTCCACCCGCAGATCGGTCACGGGCCACGGCACCTGCCCGCTGACCAACAGCCCCGCCGAATGCACCGGACCGGCCTCGCCGCCCGCCGCGGCACCCGCTGACAGTGCGTCAACCAGACGCTGCGCCAGCGGGGCCGCGGGGTCGGCGGCGAAGGCGGCCAGCATCGCGGCCGGCACGCCCGGGTCGGCGAGCAGATTGCCCGCCGCGACCGCGTCCGCGCCGACGGCCTGCGCATGCACGCCGAGCGTGCGGTCACCGGAGTACGCGGCCGGCTCGCCGGAAGCCCCGACGGCCGTCAACTGCCGCCAGTCCACGTGCCGTACGGCCTGGGTGAGCCGCGCCACCGCGGTCTCCGCGCCGACCCCGTCCGCCAGCGCGTCCAGCAGCTCGGGACCCAGCCGCGGATCCGTCACGTTCTGCGAGCAGGCGGCGCCGACCCCGGCCCGTACATAGGCACAACGAGCGGCGACGGCGGGGGAGGACGAGGACACCACGACGCCGAATTCCCCGGTACGGGGGCAGCGTGCGGCAAGAGAGAAGGTCATCGCTGGTTCCCTCCGCGACGCTCGGACGGGATCACGGCCGTGGCATCGATCTCCACCAGCCACTCGGGCCGGGCCAGCGCCGAGACGACGAGCCCGGTCGAGACGTAGTGCACGTCCTTCAGCCACCGGCCCATCACCCGGTAGACGTCCTCCCGGAACCGGATGTCCGTCAGATAGACAGTGATCTTGACGATCTCGTCGAGGCGGCTGCCGCACTCCTCGAGGAGCATGGCGATATTGGCCATGGCCTGCTCGGCCTGCGCCTCGACGTCCCCCACGCCGACGTTCTCGCGGGTGTCGAGATCCTGTCCGATCTGACCGCGCAGATACACCGTGCCCTCGGCGACCACCGCCTGCGCGAGGTCGTTGGAGAGATTCTGCTCGGGGTAGGTATCGGCGGTGTTGAAAGGGCGAATGCGCCGATGCGTGGTCACTTGGCCTTCCTCCCCAGCGTGCCGAGTACGTTGTCCGACAGTCCGGCCGCGTCCTTCACCAGGTCCAGCGGGCCGTCCCAGTCGAAGTTCCGGTACACCGCGCCGAGGTGCGCGAACGGCGGTGACTGCGCGAAGAGCTGGAAGGTGAGCCGGTGCCCGGCGTAGTCGGAGTTCAGCAGATCACGGGCGTACGCGAGGAGCTTGCGGCGGTCCTCCGCGACCCAGTGCTCATTGACCGAGTAGAACTTCGTAAGCCACGGCGCGGTGTCCGGGTGGTCGAAGGACGCCTTGTCGGGCGTGATGCAGATCTGCCCGCCGCACAGCTCCCGCGCGATGTGCATCATCTCGTGCAGCTGCGAACAGGCCAGCACCCGGCCGGTGTACAGCAACGACTGATTCGGCATCAGCAGCCCGCCCGGGCTCGGCTCCGCCATCGCCACCGCCGCCGTCAGATGCGCGTTGATGCCCTCCCGGTAACACGCCAGCGTCGCCAGCTTCTCCTGCACGGCCTGCTGCTTCTCCAGCCCGGTCTGCTTCACGTTCCACAGCGCCGCGCCGATCATCAGGTCCGCGAGCCGCAGATTGCGCTGGGTGAAGGCGTACGCGCTGTACCGGTGCAGGGTCGCCCGGATGAAGGTGGCCGCCTTGGTGTCCCGGTAGAACAGCACATTCTCCCAGGGAATCTCGACGTCATCGAAGACGACGAGCGTGTCCACCTCGTCGAAGCGGTTGGCGAGCGGATAGTCCTCGGCGGGCGCGCGGCCCGCGAAGCCCGTACGGCAGATGTACTTCAGCCCCGGCGACCCCATGTCGAGCATGAACCCCAGCGCATAGTCCGAGAGTTCGGAGTCACCCCAGTTGGCAATGGTCGGCTTGGTGAATGCCTGGTTGGAGTAGGCCGCCGCGGTCTCGTACTTCGCGCCGCGCACCACGATCCCGCGGTCCGTCTCCTTCACGACATGCAGCAGCATGTCCGGGTCCTGGTCCTGCGGACGCTTGGAACGGTCGCCCTTCGGGTCGGTGTTGGCCGACACATGGAACGGGTCGCCGAAGCACGCCTTGTCGATGTGGCGCTTGACGTTGTCGCTGTAGGCCGGGTTGATCGCGTCCAGTACGTCCTGACCGTCGATCAGCGACCACACCTCGCCGATCGTCTCGTCGCCGACGCGAGTCACGACCCCGCCGACGTCCGTCAGCACGGCGTCCGTTGCCGCCCGCTTGGCGTCCCAGTCCTCCCGCGTCCGCGGCGGCTTCTGCTGGATCGCGTTGACCTCGCCGGTGTCCGGGTCGGTGTACGTCATGACCTCGCGGGTGTCCGGCTCGTGGGCCATGTCGTAGATGCGGGCCCGGATGTCGACCAGCGGCTTGAAGGCGGGGTGTGCGGTGACATCGGCGACCTTCTCGCCGTTGATCCACACCTCCCGGCCGTCTCGGATCGACTCCCGGTACTGCTCCCCGGTACGGATCATGCGGGTTCTCCTGGAGGTAGGTGTCAGAGCGGGCGGTGGGACCCGTAAGCACGGGCGTGGTGCACGAGCGGCGCGGCATCCGTGACCGACGAGGCGAGCACCTCGCCGATGAGGATGCGGTGCGTACCGTGTTCGTGATGAGTGGCCAGGCGGCAGTCGAAGACGGCGGAGGCGCCGGCCAAGGCGGGGGCGCCGGTGTGCAGCGGCAGCCAGCGCGCGCAGCCGAAGTCGTACGGCGCGCAGCCGTCCGCGGCCCGTCCGGCGAAGACATCGGAGACGCGGGCCTGGTCCACGGCCAGGACATTGACGGAGAAGACGCCGTTACGGGCCGCGGCATCCGCGAGCGGGCTGCGCCGGTTCACGCACACCAGCAGCGACGGCGGATCGGCCGACACCGAACTCATCGCACTGACCGTCTGTGCGAAGCGTCCGGCGGAGCCGTCCGTGGCGACCACGGTGACGCCGGTGGCGGCATTCCCCATCGCCGCGACGAAGTCCGCGCGCAGCGTCCGCGGATCCACGGCGTCGTCCAGAGTGAGGGTCATCATCAGCCTCCCGAGGCGTGCGGGCTCTGCTGAGACATGACTATGGGCGCGCCGCTCTGCATCCGTAAAGCAGAGGTTTTCGACCTACTGCATCGGTTTTCCAGATACTGCAACTCCGGGCAGGTCAGGCCCCCAACGCCTGCCGGCACACCGCCGCGAACGCCTGGGCGCGGCCCGTCGGCCGGAGGCCCGCGAGCCGGGCCAGCACCACCGGCAGGGCCGGCAGCGGATCGGTCAGCCGCAGCGCCACCGCCCGCCCGCCGTCGTACGTCGCGTCGTGCACCGGCCGCTGGTTGAGGATCGCGAAACCGTGCCCCGCCGCCACCATCGCGCGCACCGTCTCGTAACTCGTGCTGCGGTGGCGCACCTTCGGCTCGACCCCCGCCTTCAGGAACAGCGAGCGGAAGTAGTCGCGGCTCAGCGGCAGATCCAGCAGGATCATCGGCTCCGCCGCCAGCTCCGCGAGCCGTACCGCACCGGCGCCCGCCAGCGGATGGTCCGGCGGCACCAGCGCGTACGGCGGCGCCACCGCCAGCACCTCCCGCTCGATGTCCGGGTCCAGCCCCAGGTCGTACAGGAGCGCCAGCTCGCAGGTACCGCTGCGCAAGTCCTCCTGCACCGCCCGGATGTCGCCCTCGGTGACCTGCACCCGCACCGCCGGGTGCGCCTGCCCGAACTCCCGCAGCAGCCGCGGCAGACAGAACGGCGCCAGCGTCTGGAAGCAGCCCACCGCCAGCTCGCCCACCAGCTCCGTACCGAGGCTGCGCGCCGCCTCCGTCAGGTCCTCGGCATGCGTGAGGAAGCCGCGCAGCTCGTGCAGGAAACGCTCACCGGCCCGGGTCAGCGACAGGCCCTTCGCATGCCGCCGGATCAGCAGCTGCACCCCCAGCTCCCGCTCCAGATGCGTCACCGCGGTCGAGATCGCCGACTGCGAGACATTGATCCGCTGGGCCGCCGCGGTCATGCTGCCGAGCTCCGCCGCGGCGAGGAAGTACCGCAGCTGTACGAGGGTGAAGTTCGCGTCCTTGGGCATGGGGCAGCTCCTGTGCGTCGTGATGACGGGATCCTGCCATCCCCACTGCATCGGTTCATCAGATGGAAGAGCCCGGATTTCTCTGATTGACCGGATCAACAGGGCTGCCCGAGACTCCCTGCCATCCCACGTGAGGCGAGGAGACACCCGTGCCTGAACCCTCGGAAGCGCTCGAAAAGCACACCATCGACCACGTCCCCGAAACCGAACGGCACGGCAGGGTCCGCGACCTCTTCACCATGTGGTTCGGGACCAATATCGCGCCGTTGCCGCTGGTCACCGGCGCGATGGGCGTCCAGGTCTTCCACCAGTCCTTCTTCTCCGCGGTCCTCGCCATCGTCGTCGGCCAGCTCGTCGGCGGCGTCTTCATGGCACTGCACTCGGCACAGGGACCGCAGCTCGGCGTGCCGCAGATGATCCAGAGCCGGGCGCAGTTCGGCTCGGTGGGCGCGCTGCTCATCGTGGTCGTGGCCGCCGCGATGTACGTGGGGTTCTTCGCCTCCAACATCGTCCTGGCGGGCAAGTCGCTGCACGGCCTCGCGCCCGCCGTCCCGGTCGACGCGGGCATTCTGCTGGGCGCGGCCGGCTCGGCGGCCATCTGCCTGATCGGCTACCGACTGATCCACACCCTCAACAAGGTCGCCACCGTCGTCCTCGGCCTCGGCATCCTCGCCGGGCTCGCCATGGTCGTCGCCCGCGGCCTGCCCGACGACTTCCTCACCCGCGGCTCCTTCACCTTCGCCGGCTGGCTCGCCACCGTCTCGCTCAGCGCCCTGTGGCAGCTGGCGTTCGCCCCGTACGTCTCGGACTACTCGCGCTACCTGCCGCGCACGGTCCGCACCGCGAGCACCTTCTGGGCCACCTACTGGGGCTCCTGCCTCGGTTCCGCGCTGCCCTTCCTCGCCGGTACGGCCGTCGCGCTGGTCAGCCCCGACCCGGACGCGGTCGCCGGATTCCACGACGCGGCCGGCGCCTTCGGCCCGGTACTGCTGCTGCTCTTCCTCTTCAGCGTCGTCAACCACAACGCGCTCAACCTCTACGGCGCGGTCCTCTCGATGATCACCATCGGGCAGACCTTCCGGGCCCGCTGGCAGCCCCGAGTGGCGGCCCGCGGCGCGGTCTCGGCACTCGTCCTGGCCGCATCCCTGGTCATCGCCCTCGGCCTCTCCAGCGACTTCGTCACCCACTTCGTCAATCTCGTCCTCGTCCTGCTGGTCGTCCTCGTCCCCTGGACCGCGATCAACCTCATCGACTTCTATCTGCTGCACCACGGCCGCTACGACTTCGACGCCCTCTTCGCCCCGGACGGCGGCCGCTACGGACGCTTCAACCCGGTCGCGCTCGGCTCGTACGCCCTCGGCATCGTCGTGCAGATCCCGTTCCTCGCCACCGACCTCTACACCGGACCGCTCGCCGCGCACCTCGGCGGCGCCGACCTCTCCTGGCTGGTCGGCCTGATCGTCACCGCGCCGCTGTACTACCTGTGGGCCCGCGCGCGGCAGGGCGCGGGGGAGGGGGCCGCGGATCTGGACGGTACGGACGGGCCGGTCGTGGCTCTGTCCGGCGGACAGCCGGAGAGTTAGGCTGCCGCCCGCCCGTCAGCCGATCTTCGCAAGCCCTTGGGGGTGCCATGGAACTCAACCTCCACCGGCTGTGGATCTTCATGCAGGTCGTCGAGCACCAGGGCTTCTCCGCCGCGGCCCAGAAGCTCTACATGAGCCAGCCCTCGGTCTCCAACCAGGTGCGCAAGCTCGAACAGTCGCTGCGCGTCACGCTCGTGGACCGTTCCGGGACCCGCGCCCGGCCGACCGCCGAGGGCGAGGTGCTCGCCGAGTACGGCAAGCGGGTCTTCCTGCTCGCGGAGGAGGCGGTCGCGGCCGTGCAGCAGGTCAGCGGGCTGGCCACCGGCCGGCTGCTGGTCGGCGGCTCGACGACCGTCGGCACGTACCTGCTGCCCGCGCTGCTGGCCCGGTACCGGGAACGGCACCCCGCCATCGAGTGCGACATCTTCGTGGGTAACGGCGAGGCGGTGCAGGAGCAGTTGCTCGGCGGCGGCATCGGGATCGCGGTGGTGGCCGGCAGCCCGCACGGCGACCGGCTCGTCGTGGAAACCGTGCTGGACGAGCGGCTGGTCCTGGTCGCGGCCCCCGGCCACCGGCTCGTGGGCGTCGCCGAGGTGACGCCCGCGGAGCTGGCCGGGCAGCGCTTCCTGCTGCGCGAGCCCGGCTCGCAGACCCGCAGCCTGCAGGAACAGGTGCTGGCCGACTGGGCGCTGGAGGACGTGCCGCGCGCGGACATCTGGGGGCCGGAGGCGGTGAAGCAGTGCGTGGCGGCCGGGCTGGGCCTCGCCCTGATCTCCGAGCACGCGGTGGGGGAGGACGTACGGGCCGGCCGGCTCGCCGTACTGCCCGTCGTGCCCGCGCCGGAGCCCCGGCCGGTCAGCCTGGTGCACCGCAGGGACCGCCTGCTCTCCCCGGCGGAACGCGCCTTCCTCACCCTGCTGCGTGAACTGCGTCACTGGCCAGGGGAGTTGCCCGGCCCGGGAACTCCCGATACGGACGAGTAACCGCTGGTCGGAGACAGTGTTGTGCGCCACTCACCGCCCTTATCCGGCCGTCACCCGGTGCCTTCCGCCTCCGGTGACCGGTTGCGCCCTTCCGGGCCGTGATCAGCCCAAGTGCCGTGCAGGGAACGGTCCGGGAGCGTTCCGCGGCGGCTGCGCACCGGCCGAGGTCAGCAGGTCGGCGACCGGCTCGTAGCGGCGCGTGATCAGGGTGGCACGCACTGCCATCACAGGGGTGCGAACCCGCCCGCGGATGCATCCATGCACCCCCTCACTCCGATGCAATATTGCACTTTTCGCTGGCCGGACGGAGCACACCTGCTGCTCGGACGGCATGTGGCACCCAGTGCCACTCAAGCCCCCGTCATCCGGCCCCGCACCCCGCGCGAGCAAACGCATATGGTCACGCAACGCGCGTATACCCAGGGGTCGGCAATGTGACCGGATCGGAGTGTACGCAGAAGCGAACGAGGCGCCAGAGTTACCGGACCAATCACGGCAGGACCGAAGTCCGCCCCTGGGGAGGGGGCGCACCGAGTGGTCCCGCCACGACAGATGGGGTGGGCAAACAGATGTGGGCTGTGATGGTGCGGTGAGGGCGCTGCAGGTGAGGCAGGGCGACCTGGTGCTCATTCAGGGCCGTTGGCGGCAAGTCCAGTCCGTTAGAGCGGATGTGCGAGCGGTGGGGGCGCCGGCCGTCGTGCTGGTCTTCCAGCGCGGCTCGGTGGCAAGAGTCCGGGCCACCGACGCACTGGCAGTACAGCGCGGCAGCAAGCACCTGCGATCACAGGTGCCGTGCGCGAGCGTACGAAGCGTCCCGGCGCGGAGCACCGGCGTGGCGGGCGACCGCCGCTGACCGATCCGCGGACGCGGCCGGTGTCCGGGGACGGCACACCGGGGACGCGATCGGCGTGCGGAGGCAGCGCACCGGGGACGCGGCCGGCGTCCGGAGACAGTGCACTGCGAACCCTCCCGGCGTCCGGAGGCAGTACCCCGTGGACGCGGCCGGCGCCCGGAGACGGCAGACCGCTCAGCCCGCCGTCTCCGGGCGTCGTGCCGTGCCCAGCACCATCGGCGAGCTCGGCAGCGTGATACCGCGCGGCGGCACCCGCAGCCGCCGGTGCGACTCCACCGCGAACCCGGCGGCGCGCAACGCCGCCACCGTGTCCCGCCCCGTGTGACAGCCGCCGTTCAGCAGCGGCCACACCGTACGGTCCGCCGCCCGCTGCACCGCGCGCAGCCCGCGCCCCTCGGCCCGTACATGCTCCAGGAACCGCAGCTCGGCGCCCGGCCGCAGCACCCGCCGCAGCTCCGCCAGCGCCCGCTCCACATCCCGTACGGAACACAACACGAGCGCCACGACCGCCGCGTCGAACGCCTCGCTCTTCACCGGCAGCGCCTCCGCGACCCCCGGCACCACGTCCACCGGCACCTCGGCCCGCACCGCTTCCGTACGCGCCGCCTGCCGCAGCGCCGCCTCCGGCTCGATCGCCACCACCTCCGAGACCGTCCCCGGATAGTGCGCGAAGTTCAGCCCGCCGCCCGCGCCGATCTCGATGACCCGCCCGGACAGGCCCGCCAGCAGCTCACGCCGCAGCGGCCGCACACCGGCGTGCGCGTCGGCGAGCGGCCCGAGCCGCACATAGGCCCGGGCGAAGAGCGGATGGTGCACGGCGGTCCGGCGTCCTCTGTTACGCAGCAACATGTCTCGCCCTTCCCGTACGACCCGACGGCGACTCACGCTTTGATTGTGCCGCCGGGGCGCCGGTCCCGGCACCGCGCGTACCTGACGGGTGAGGGCCGTCTTAGAATGGGGCCTCGGCCAGGGAGAACGAGTTTCGTGTGTTTCTGGCAGGGCCCCTCCCTCTCCCCACGGGGAGAGCCCGGTGATCGAGGCC
>NZ_NHSG01000287.1:0-35190 GCF_020024005.1 Streptomyces purpurogeneiscleroticus | reverse complement strand
TGCCCGGGCCGCCGCGGCGGCCCGGCGCGGGAACTGGCCCGTGGACACCCGCCGGCGCCAGGCGCTGCTGTGGCGGTGGGCGGACGTGCTCGGCGAGCACACCGACGAACTCGTCCAGGCGCTGGTGACGGAGAGCGGCAAGCCGGTCCGGGAGGCCCGCCTCGAAGTGGCCGGAGCGGTCGAAGCACTCCGCTACAACGCCGGGCTCGCCCGTTCCATCGGTGGTCGGGCCGGCACGCTGCCCGACGGGTCCGAAGCCCACCTGGTGCGCGAACCGGTCGGCGTGACCGCGTTCATCGTGCCGTGGAACTGGCCACTGCTGCTGCTTTTCCGCGACCTGGCCCCGGCGCTCGCCGCGGGCGTGACCGCGCTGGTCAAGCCCGCCCCGCAGACCACGCTGGTCACCCGGCGGGCGCTGGAACTGGGCCGCACGGCAGGCATCGGCGACGACGTCGTGCAGCTCGTGGTGGGCGACGGCCTCGTCGGGGACGCCCTGGTCACCCATCCGCTGGTGCGAGCCGTCGCCTTCACCGGCTCCACCGCGATCGGGGCCGCGATCCGCGGCGCGGCGGCCCCGGACATGACCCGCACCCTGCTGGAACTGGGCGGCAAGGCGAGCATGGTGGTGTTCGCCGACGCCGACGTCGAGAAGGCGGCCGAGACCGCGGCCCGGGCCTCGGTGATCACCAGCGGGCAGATGTGCATGGCGTGCACCCGGCTCCTGGTACAGCGCCCGGTCTTCGAGCGTGCGCGTGATCGGGTGGTCGACGTCCTGCGCTCGCTCCGGCTCGGCGATCCCGCCGCCGAAGAGACGGACATGGGCCCGCTCATCTCCGCTCGCGCGCTCGACCGCTTCACCGGTTACGTGGACCTCGCACGGTCCACCGCGACCCTGCTGACCGGAGGGGAGCGCAGCAGCCCCGACGGGCTGCCGGGACACTTCGTGACCCCCGCCGCGGTGGCCGGCGTCGCGGTGGACTCGCCTCTCGTACAGGAGGACATCTTCGGCCCGCTGATCACCCTCGAACCCTTCGACGACGAGGACGGCGCAATCGAAGCGGCCAACGCCACCTCGTACGGGCTCGCCGCTTCGGTGTGGACCGGCGACGGCTCACGCGCCTGGCGCGTCGCGCGGTCGCTGCAGGCGGGGACGGTCTGGGTGGACGGCTACAACCGCTCGTACCCGGAGATGCCCAGTGGCGGCTACGGTTCCTCCGGCCTCGGCCGGACCCGCGGTGTCGAAGGGCTGGAACAGTTCACCGAGCTCAAGCACGTCCACTTCGCACTGCCCGAGGGGGAGTGATGGGCACGACCTGGCCGAAGCAGCCCGATCTGCGGGGCTGGCTGGCGCTGCTGGAGGAACGGGGCGAGCTGCGCAGGGTGAGCAGTGAGATCGACGCGGACCAGGACGTGGCCGCCGTACTGGAGCATGCCGACGGCCGCTACGCGGTGGCCTTCGACGCGGTGCGCGGCGCGAGGTACCCGCTCGTCGGCAACACGGTGCCCTCGCGCGGGCACTTCGCCCTGGCGCTGGGCTGCCCGGAGGGGGAGGTGGTCGACCGGCTCGCCGACGCCGTGCGCACCCCGCGCCCGTATGCGGTGATTGCGTCGGCGCAAGCGCCAGTGACCGCCCGGCACGATACGCAAGGCGACCTGCTCGGCGACCTTCCGCTGCCGGTGCAGCACGAACGCGACGCAGGCCGGTACTTCACCTCGGCGCTGATCGTGGCGCGCGATCCGCGCACCGGCAAGGCGAACCTGTCGATCAACCGGCTGCAGGTCACCGGGGACCGCGAGGTGCGCGCCCTCATGCTGCCGGGCAGGCTCCGGTCGATCTTCGCCGAGCACGAGGCGGCGGGGGAGGACCTGCCCGTCGCGCTCTGCGTGGGCGTCGATCCGCTGCTGACGCTGGCCTCGCAGTCGCCCGCGGCGGCCGACCTCGATGACCTGGAGGTTGCGAGCGCCCTGCATCCTGAGCGACTGGCCGTCACCTACGTGGAGGGGTTGGAGGTACCGGTGCCCGCCCGCGCGGAGATGGTACTCATCGGCACTTTCCGCGCGGGCCGGCGCGCGGACGAAGGGCCGTTCGGGGAGTACCCGCGCACCTACGGTCCGGGCGGGCCCGCCCCGGTGCTGGAGCTGTCCTCGCGCTGGTCACGAAAGAGCGCTGTGCTGCAGACGATTCTCTCCGGCGGTCGGGAGCACTTCTGGCTGGGCGGGCTGCCGCGCGAGGCGCGCCTGTTGCGGGCACTGCGGGCCGCGGGGATCGATGTGGCGGCCGTGCGGCTCACCGAGGGCGGGTCGTGCCGGATGCACGCGGTGATCTCCCTGCGCTCCCATGGAGGGGGCACGGCGCGGCATGCCGCGATGGCGACGTTCGCGGCGGTGACGACGGTGAAGCTCGCGGTGATCGTCGACGACGACGTGGACGTGTTCGACGACGAGCAGGTCGAGTGGGCGATCGCGACCCGGATGCAGGCCGACCGCGACCTGTTCGTGGTGGAGCGCACCACCGGCAGCAGCCTGGATCCCTCGGCACACGGCGGGACGACGGCGAAGCTCGGGATGGACGCGACCGTACCGGCCGGGGACCGCGAGAAGTTCGCCCGCATCCGCTCCACGTCCTCTTCCTTGCACCCCTACCTCGCCGAACTGGAGGGCTGATCATGGACCGGGAGGGTTTCCCACCCCGGGTGATCGTGGGGGTCTCCGGAGCGTCCGGAGCGATGTATGGGGTCCGCGCCTTGGAGCTGCTCTCCCAACTGGGGGTGGAGACCCATCTGGTCCTCACCAAGGCGGCCAGGGCGACGCTGACCCAGGAGACCGACGTGACCGTGGCCGACGTGCGGGCGCGCGCCGACCACCTGCATGCCGAGCACGACCTGGGCGCGGCGATTTCGAGCGGCTCGTTCCCGGTGGACGGGATGCTGGTGGCGCCGTGCAGCGTGAAGACGCTGTCCGGCATCGCCAACGGCTACGACGACAATCTGCTCGTGCGCGCCGCTGACGTCACCTTGAAGGAACGCCGCCCGCTCGTCCTGCTGGTGCGCGAGACTCCCCTTCATGCCGGGCACCTGCGGCTGATGACGCAGGCGACGGAGGCGGGCGCGACCATCATGCCGCCGGTGCCCGCCTTCTACACCCGCCCCGCCTCACTGGACGAAGTGGTCACCCAGACGGTCGGCCGGGCACTGGACCACCTGCGCCTGCCGCACCCGGTGACGGTGCGGTGGGGTCGGGAGCGCAGGAGCCGGAAGGTCTTTGAGGTTCGGCGCGAGCGTCTTCGCTGAGCGCGCCGGGCCTCCGGCCGTACGGGCGGTGACCGTGCAGCACGGTGGGCGGTACATGGTGACCTCCGTGTGCGGTGCGGCGTGTGCGTGCCGACCATCCCGTCACCTGTGCGACCTTGCGCGTACTGGTCTTCAGGGGAGTTTGTGGGCGAGGACGTCGAGTTGCTCGACGGAAGGTGGCTGGGCGAACAGTTCGCCGGCTCGTTCCATCAGGGCGCTGCCCAGGCGGCCGGCGAGGTGGGCCTGGCGTGCGTCGTCGTCGGGGAAGGCGTCGAAGATGGCGAAGGTGGACGGGCTCAGGCGCACGGCGAACCAGGCGACGGTGCCGGGCTCCTCCTGCACGATGGCCAGGCCCGCGCGCAGGAAGGCGGCGACCTCTTCCTCCTTGCCGGGCCGGGCCTCGACCCGTACGTGCAGCGCGACGTTGATGTCGGTCATGAGGGGGCTCCTTTTGCCGATGCGCGGCCGCCCGGCAGCGGCCGGGCACCGAAGTGACCAGTTGGCGTCGAACGGGTCTCCTGCACGGCCGCATCGATACCTCGTTATCCTATCTTGCCCCATTTCGTGGGTGTGAGAGCGTGTATGTGTGGGTTTGTTCGGTGGCCGCACCGTGCTACTGCAGCACCCACCTCCGAAGCAGGCTCAGCATCTGCCGAGAGAGGGATACCGATGAAGGCTCTCGTATACGACGGGCCGCGTGAGGTACACGTGAAGGACGTGCCGGATGCGCGTGTCGAGCGTCCGACGGACGTCCTGGTGAAGATCACCACGACGAACATCTGCGGGTCGGACCTGCACATGTATGAAGGCCGTACCGACATGGAGACCGGCCGCGTCCTCGGTCACGAGAACATGGGCGAGGTCGTCGAGGTCGGGGCCGGCGTGGACAAGGTACGGGTCGGCGACATGGTCAGTCTGCCGTTCAACATCTCCTGCGGCTTCTGCCGCAACTGCGAGCACGGGCTGACCGCCTTCTGCCTGACCACACCGGACGACCCGACGATGGCGGGCGCGGCGTACGGCTTCGCCGGCATGGGCCCCTACAGCGGCGGTCAGGCCGAGTACCTGCGCGTCCCCTACGGCGACCACAACTGCCTGGTGCTGCCCGAGGACGCGCGCGAGCGGCAGGCCGACTACGCGATGCTCTCCGACATCTTCCCCACCGGCTGGCACTGCACCCAGCTGGCGTGCGTGCAGCCCGGGGACTCTGTCGTGATCTACGGTGCCGGCCCGGTCGGCCTGATGGCCGCACTCTCGGCGATCCTCAAGAGCGCCTCCCAGGTCATGGTCGTCGACCGTCAGCCGGACCGGCTGGCCCTGGCCGAACAGATCGGTGCGATCCCCGTCGACGACTCCAAGGGCTCGCCGATCGATCAGGTCAACGAGCTCACCAACGGCGCCGGCGCGGACCGCGGTTGTGAGTGCGTCGGTTACCAGGCCCACGACGCCTCGGGGCACGAACACCCCAACCAGACGCTGAACAACCTGGTGCAGTCGGTGAAGGCCACCGGCACCATCGGTGTGGTCGGCGTCTTCGTCCCGCAGGACCCCGGAAGCCCCAGCAGGTTGTACGAGGACGGCGAAGTCGCCTTCGACTACGGCCACTTCTGGTTCAAGGGCCAGTCCATGGGCACCGGGCAGGCCAACGTCAAGGCCTACAACCGGCAGCTGTGCAAACTGATCGAGCAGGGCAAGGCCGAGCCGTCCTGGATCGTCTCCCACGAACTGCCGCTGGATGAAGCCCCCGAGGGCTACCAGCACTTCGACCAGCGCGACGACGGCTGGACCAAGGTTCTCCTCCACCCCGTCACCAGCTGACCCGCCGCCCGGAGCCCATGACCCGGGAACCGACTTCAGCAAGGCGGTCGCACCATGGCCGAGGAACTGAAGGGCAAAGGTCGCCATCCTCGCGGCCGACGGCGTCGAGCGGGGGGGGAACGTGAGGAACCGCGCGGCGCACTGCACGGCGCGGGGCGCGGACCGAACTGCTCTCGCTGCACACCGGCGAGATCAACGCCCGCCAGAGCGACATAACCCGGCCGGCGCCTTCGCCGACGCCTCACCTCCTGGCCCAGCATCCGCACCGACCTGCGCAACGCCGGCGCCGCCGACGACCTCCTCGTCGGCGACGTCGGCGAGGAGGTCGTCGTCGACCGCCAACTCATCAGCAGCCGCGGCCCCCAGGATCTGCCCGCCTTCTGCAACGCCGTCGTCGACCGCCTGGCCGAAGCACTCCAGCCCGCCTGAGCAGCCCGGCGTGCAGTCCCGCTGACCCGATACGGCCACCGCACGGCAGTCGGCCTCGGCCGCCACGGGCCTTCGGCCAGCGGGAAACCGGAAAAGCCGTCTTCGGAGGGCAGCCCGAGCCCTTTCATGGCGCGTGCGCGCTGCCCAACCGACGTGCCGTCTTCTCCGTGGCGCAGGCTGCCCCGATCAAAAAGGGGGCGTTCAGGCGACGACCAGCGGCCGCAGTGTGCGGTGGGCGATCCGCAGGCCGGTGAGGATGCGGTCCTCCGTCCCGCCCCAGACCGGGTCCTCGTGTTCGACGGACAGCACGCCGTCGAACCCGCCCTCGTACAAGACGTCGACGATCCGCTGCCAGTCCACCTGGCCCAGGCCCGGCACGCGGTAGCGCCACCAGCCGGTGTCCCAGGGGTCCGGCCGGTTCACCGCACGGCCGGGGTAGCCGTAGTGGTTGCGGCGCTCGGGGAACAATTCGATGTCCTTGGCCTGGGCGTGCGCGACGCGCTCGACGTAGGGGCGCAGGGCCTCGACGGGGTCGATGCCCATCCACATCAGGTGGGAGGGGTCGAAATTCAGGTAGAGCCCGAGGGAGAACATCCACTCCCACAGCTCGGGCGAGTAGGCGAGGTTGCCCGGGTAGCCGTCGGGGTGCCAGCCCTCCATGACGCAGTTCTCGATGACCAGCTTGACCCCGGCGTCGTCCGCATGCCGGACCAGGTCGGGGAAGATCGCCTCGGCCTCGCGCAGGTTCTCGGCGACGGTCTTGCCCGGGTGGCGGCCGATGAACGTCCCGACGGTGGGCACCCCCAGCAGTCGCGCGGCGTCGATGCACGCGTGCACGTGCGCGTTGATTGCGGCGCGCTCGGCCGGGTCCGGGTGCAGGTTGTTGTCATAGAAGGCCAGCGAGGAGATTTCCAGGCCCTGCTCCGCCAGCCGTCCCACCGTCTCCTGTGCCCGGTCCTTCGTGATGGCCGCGGCGTCGAGGTGACAGGCGGTGAACGGCCGGTCGGCCAGCTTCGGCCAGGCCGCGACCTCCAGTGCTTGGTATCCCTGCCGCTGCGCGAAGGAGGCGATGTCCTCCAGCGAGCGCCCGGGCAGGCAGGCGGTGAGAAATCCGAGCTTCACGAGGTGACCTCCACCCATGTTTCCTTCGCGGATGATTCCAGCACGGCGCGGGTGAGGGCCGCGGCGCGCAGCCCGTCCTTCAGGGTCGGCAGCCCGTCGGGAGCCTCGCCCGTGAACGCCGTGTAGGCGTCCTTGACGAACGCGGCGAAGCTGTCGAGGTATCCCTGCGGATGGCCGGGCGGAACGGTGCTGTAGGCAGCGGCCCCGGCCGACTGTGTGGCCGTTCCCCGGTGCAGGACGCGGTTCTCCTCGCGCCCGCCGACCCAGAGGGTGTCCGGGAGCTCCTGGTCGAAGACGTAGGCTGCGTCGCTGCTGTCCACCGACAGCCACAGCCGGTTCTTGCGCCCGGGCGAGACCTGGCTGGCCACGACGCTTCCGGTGGCGCCCCGGTCGGTTTCGAAGACGAGTACTGCCGCGTCCTCCGTCTCCACGGTGACGCCGCCCCGCTGCGGGTGTACCACGGACGTGGTGGCCAGCAGGCGGCGGATGCGGTGTCCGGTGGTGAACTCCGCCAGGTCGCACCAGTGGACCCCGATGTCGGCGAAGGTCCGCGAGGGCCCGCCGTCTTCGGGTGCCGTCCGCCAGTTCGTGTCCTCCGGGCGCGACATCCAGTCCTGGAGGTACGAGCCGTGGACCAGGTGCACGGGTGCCGCGTCCGGGGCGCGCAGGCGCGCGCGGGCCTCGCGGACCGTCGGGTAGAAGCGGTAGACGAACGGAACGGCGGTCACCCGGCCGGACTCTCCTACGGCTGCGGCGAGTTCTTGTTCCTCGCTCTCGTCGACGCAGACGGGCTTCTCGCAGATCACGTGCTTGCCGGCGGCCAGGGCCCGCAGGGTCAGCGGGGCGTGCAGGCGGTTGGGGGTGCAGATGTGCACCACGTCGATACGGTCGGAGGCGATCAGGGCCTCGGCACTTTCGTAGGCTTCGGCGGCGCCGAGTTCGGCCGCTGCTCTGTGGGCCTGACCTGGTGCCGCGGTGGCCCCGGCGATCACGTGGCCCAGGTTGCGGACCGACCGGGCGTGGACGCCGCCGATGAATCCGGCGCCGATGATCCCGGCGCGCAGGGGCTGTGTCATGTCGTGCTCCCAATGCTGGTCGCCGCGCCCATGAGGCGAGGGGCGGCTGCGGTCACTTTCGGCGGGCCAGGGCCACGGCGACGATGATGATGAGACCGCGGATGATCTTCTGCTGGCTGACGTCGAGTCCGGCCAGTACCAGTCCGTTGTTGATGACGCCGATCAGCAGCGAGCCGAAGACTGCGCCGACGACGCTGCCGCGCCCGCCGAACAGGCTGGTGCCGCCGAGGATGACGGCTGCGATGACGGAGAGTTCGTCGCCGTCGCCCCACTGGTAGCGCCCTGACTCCAGCCGCCCGGCGTAGAGCATGCCGGCCAGCGAGGCGGCGAGTGCGGAGCCCATGAGGACCAGGAAGCGGATCCTGCGGGTGTCGATGCCGGTGTACTCCGCGGCGGTCGGGTTGCCGCCGGTGGCGAGCACCTGCCGGCCGAAGCGGGTCTTGTTCAGAACGACGGCTCCGACGGCGGCGATGGCAAGGACCCACAGCAGCAGTGACGGGACGGGGCCGAGGGACCCGCCGCCGAAGAGGGCGTTGAAGGTGTCGTTGATGACCGGCTGCGGCGCCGACGCGGTGACCCACATGGCGACGCCCGTGGCCACGCCCATCATGCCCAGCGTGACGAGGAAGGAGGGGATGCGGGCGACGGCGACGAGTCCGCCGTTGATCGCGCCGACCACCAGGCCGGTGGCGATGCCGGTGGCGATGCCGGCCACCAGGCCCCACTGGGCGATCGCCATGGCGGCGAACACGCTGGACAGGCCCGCGACGGCGCCGACCGACAGGTCGATCTCCGCTGCGGCGATGACGTAGGTCACCGCCACCGCCATCACGGAGATCATGGCGGTCTGCCGGAAGATGTTGAGCAGATTGGTTCCGGTGGTGAACCCGTCGTCGTGCAGCAGCACGGCGAACAGTGCGTAGACGGCGACGAATCCGATGTAGATCACATACCGGCGCCAGTCCCGCAGCGACGCTATCGGCGCTCTGCGGGCCCGCTCCTTCTGCGGGGGTCCCCCGGCCGGGGAGACGAGTGTTTGGGACATGGTTGAGCTCATACTCCTTGGATGGCCAACTGGAGTGACTCCTCGTCGGCGATGTCGCGGCGGGGGATGTCGCTCTCGATGCCGCCCCCGCGCAGGATCAGCACCCGGTCGCTGACCGCGAGCAGTTCGGAGAGTTCGGAGGAGATGATGATGACGGCCTTGCCGGAGTCGGCCAGGGCCCGGATCAATTCGACGATCTCCTGTTTGGTGCCGATGTCGACGCCTGCCGTCGGTTCGTCCAGGATCAGCAGCCGCGGGTCGGTGCCCACCCACTTGCCGATGACGACTTTCTGCTGGTTGCCACCGGACAGGGTCCGTACCGCGCTCTCCGCGCAGGCGCCCCGGACCTGAAGGCGCTCGAGCAGGTCGGCCGCGGTGCGCCGGCCGCGCCGGTCGTCGACCAGCCCGCCCCGGCGCAGCCCGTCCAGCTGCGGGAGCAGCAGGTTGTGCCGGATCGAGTGGTCGAGGACGAGGCCCTGGGCGCGGCGGTCCTCGGGGACCAGCGCGAGTCCTGCGGCCATGGCGCTTCGGGGGTTGCGGATGGGTACCGGCTCGCCGTCGAGGAGGATCTCACCGGCGTCCGCCGGGTCGACCCCGAACAGCGTCCGGGCCAGCTCGGTGCGCCCGGAGCCCATCAGCCCGGCCAGGCCGAGGATCTCCCCGCGGTGCACGGTGAACGACACATCCCGCACCCGTGCCCCGCAGGTCAGCCCGCGCACCTCCAGCAGCGGCGTGCCGGTGCGGTCCACGGCGCGTTCGGTCCACTGCAGGGCGTTCTCCAGCCGGCGGCCGATGATGGCTTCGACGATGTCGTCGGGTTGGAGGTCGCGCACCGGGGCCGTCAGCGCGCGCCGGCCGTCGCGCAGCACGGTGATCCGGTCGGTGATCCGGTAGATCTCCTCCATCCGGTGGCTGATGTAGATGACCGACATGCCGCGGTCGGTCAGCCGGCGGATGAGCGCGAACAGCGCCTCGGTCTCGTGCGCGGAGAGGCTGGCCGTCGGCTCGTCCATGATCAGGACGCGGGCGTCCTGGGCCAGTGCCTTGGCGATCTCGGTCAGCTGCCAGTAGGCGGTGCTCAGCGACTCGACCTCGGCACCCGGGTCGAGATCCACGCCCATCAGGGCGAGGACCTCGTGCGCTCGGGCGGTCATGGCGGTGTCGTCGATGAGCCCGCCGCGGCGGCGCGGCTCCCGGCCCAGGAAGATGTTCTGGGCCACTGTCAGCGACGGGACCAGGCTGAACTCCTGGAAGACCATGCCGATCCCGGCCCGCTGGGCGTCCCGGGTGGAACCGATGTCCACCACCTCGCCCGCGACGCGGATCCGGCCGGCGTCGGCCCGGTGCACGCCCTGGAGGATCTTCATCAGCGTGGACTTGCCCGCGCCGTTCTCCCCGGCGAGCGCGTGGACCTCGCCCGGGCACAGTTCGAAGTCGACGCCGTCGAGGACGGTGACCGGGCCGAACCGCTTGATGATCCCCGTCATCTCGACCGCGGCGGCCCCGGCCGCGGGCGCGGCCACAGGGGCCGTCTCCTGCGCGAAGCGCCCTGCGTTCACCGCGTCCCGCCTCCCGTGGCGCCGCCCACGGAGCGGTCCAGGGGCGTGATCTCGACCCACTGCGACTTCGCCGCGGACTCCTGGATGGCGTCGGCGATCTTCTCGATCTGGTAGCCGTCGCCGAAGTCCGGGGAGACGGGGGTGCCTTCGACGATGGCCTTGAACAGCTCGTACGCCTCGATGATCTTCGTTTCGCCGTAGCCGATACCGAGGGCGGGGATGGGCCACAGGGCCTCGCCGTACGGGTGGTTGGGGCCGGTGTAGACGGTACGGAAGCCGCGCCGGTCGGCCGGGTCGTCGGAGAAGCAGACCTGGAGCTCGTCGCGGCGCTCGTAGTTGAACACCAGGGAACCGCGGGTGCCGTGGATCTCGAAGGTGAGGAAGTTGTTGCGCCCGTGGGCGTTGCGGGTGGCCTCCAGCGAGCCGATCGCCCCGCCGGCGAACTTCAGCAGGGTGATGACCTCGTCGTCCACGTCCACCGGGCCGCGTTCGGCGTCGGCGCGGCTGACTGCGGCGCCCAGCTTGTCCACGCCCCCGGTCTGAAGGGGCCGGTCCGGCACCCAGGTCTTGAGGAGCGAGCTGACTCCGGCGATCTCGCCCACGAGGTAGCGGGCGATGTCCACGACATGGGTGGCGATGTCGCCGAGGGAGCCGGAGCCCGCGATGGCCTTCTGGAAGCGCCACGACAGCGGGGAGTCGGGGTCGGCGGACCAGTCCTGGAGGTAGGTGCCGCGGAAGTTGAGGATGTCGCCGATCGCGCCCTCCTCGATGTACTTCTTGGCGAGCGCGACCGCCGGAGTGCGGCGGTAGCTGAACGCCACCATGTTGACGACCCCGGCGCGCTGCGCGGCCTCGTAGACCGGGCGAGCCTCCTCGGCGCCGCGGGCGAGTGGCTTCTCGCTGATGATGTGCTTGCCGGCCTCCGCCGCGGCGATCGCGATCTCGGCGTGCAGGTGGTTGGGGGTGGCGATGTCGACCACGTCGATCTCGGGGTCCTCGATCACCGTGCGCCAGTCACTCGCATGCTTCTCGAAGCCGAAGCGGGCCGCGCCCTCGGCCGCGAGCTCCTCGCTCACATCGACGAGCGTCTTGCGGACGGGGCGGGCCGGGGCGGGCCAGAAGAACATGGGCATCGAGGCGTAGGCGAGGGAGTGGGCCTTCGCCATGAAGCCGCCTCCGATGATGGCGACGTTGATGTCTCGCATGGCGCTGTTCCTTTCAGCGTTCAGATGTCTGCGCGGCCGGGGAAACCGCGAGATTGAGGGGGTGGGGTGTTTCAGCGGCGGTAGGACTTGCGGACCTCGGCCGGCGGCTGTTCGTGATAGACACGCCGCCACGAGTCGAAGAGGTTGTCGTGCGTGACCGGGAGCGCCCCCAGGGCGACGTACGGCGGGGCCTTCTTGCCGATCAGGCTGTAGGCGGCCAGCCGCGCCTCGGTGACGCCCTGGTCGTACGGGCGCTGCGCGCCGAGCCCGCGCACGATGCTCTTCTTCGCCATGGCGATCGCGACGTTCTTGCCGAGGTCCTCGGTGGTCACCGCGAGGTTGTCCCGGTCCATGCTGCGGGCGGCCGCCAGGATCCCCTCGGTGGGGACGTCCCACACGCCCCAGATACCATCCAGGTCCGGGTGCTTGAGGAGCATCGCGTTGGCCGCCGACTGGGCGTCGCCCGCGAGGTCGGGGCCGACGATGCCCTTCTGCTCCACGATGCGGATCTTCGGGTAGTCGCGCTTGATGGTGTCCTTGAAGCCCTGGAAACGCTGGGCGGTGACGAAGAAGCTGGCCTGGTGGTAGACGGCGCCGACGGTGCCCTCGCCGCCGAGGGCGTCGGCCATCAGGTGTGCGGCGACCACGCCGTTGCCGTAGTTGTCGGCCGACACCGCTGAGACGTAGTCCCGGCCGGCCTGCATGCCGTTGGGCACGTTGTCCATGAACACCAGACGGATCCCCTGGCGGGCGACCGCCTTGTACGCGCCCGCGGTGGCGACCCCGTCGGTGGGGATGGAGACGATGATGTCCGGCTTGCGGGCGGCGATGGTCTCCAGATCGGAGACCTGCTTGCCGGGGTCGGAGCCCGCGTCGGTCACGGCGATGACGCGGATGCCCAGCCGGGCGAACTCGGCGCGCAGCCCCTTGATCTGGGCGCTGGTCCAGTCGTCGCCGGTGTAGTGCATGACGATCGCCGCCGTGGCCTTGGCGCCCTTGACCTTCGCTATCTCGCGGGCGGTGAGTGCCACGTCGTCCGCGGGGGTGGCGCTCTCGCCGTGCGGGCCCTTGCTGAGCACCTTGTCGCGCATGTCGGCGAGCGCATGCTGCGCCGGTGCGTAGCCGCGGTACTCGAACGCGGTGCTGCCCGGTGAGGTTCCGGTGCCGCACCCGGCGGCCCCGAGGAGCACGGCCGCCGCGGCGAGCACGCCCGCGGCTTTCCCATGCCTGTGCTTGTTGCGTATATCTGTCATCAGCCGTGCCTTTCCCGGGCCGGTCAGCCGAGCAGTCGGTCCAGGTACGCGCGGCTGATACGGGCCGCGTCCTTCGGGTCTCCGTCGTACGCGTCGAGCTCGACGATGGCCCAGCTGTCGTATCCGGCCTCACGCACGGCGTCGAGCACGTCCTTGAAGTCCAGGGAGCCACCGCCCAGGGGCAGGAACTTCCCGGTCGTCAGGTCGATGTCCTTGAGATGGACGTGCGCCAGGCGGTCGGGGTAGCGGCGGATGAGCTCCGCCGGGTCGCCGCCGCCCGCAGCCAGGTGCGCGGTGTCGGGGCAGAAGCCGATCCGGGTGCGCGCCATGGCCTTCTCCACCTCTGCGGGGCTCTCGACGATGGTGCCGAGGTGCGGGTGATAGCTGGAGTCCAGGCCGTGCGCCTCAGCGATCTCCACCACCGTGTCGAGGGCGGCGCCGAGCCGGTCGTAGTCCTCCTCGCGGGTCCCGTCGGCCCGGCGTGCGCCGCCGCCGACCACCAGGCGCTCGGCGCCGAAGCGCGCGGCGAGCTCCGCGGTGCGGGTCACCTTCGCCAGCTCGTCCGGGAGGACGTCCGGGTAGATGAAATTGGCGCCGGTGTAGACACCGACCAGGGTCAGCCCCGTCTCTTCCAGCAGGCCGAGCAGCTCGCCGGGCCGGTCGGCGTAGTCCACGAGGTTGCCCTCGAAGACCTCGACGCCCTCGTAACCGGCGGCCGCGATGTCGCGGAGGGCCGGCTCCAGAGGCCCGGCGGAGCGGTAGTGCAAGTCCTTGACGCTGGTGACTCCGGAGGCATCCCCGACGACTCCGCCCCAGGTGATCGAGTGGTAGCCGAGACGCATGATCCATCCTTCCGTTTGCGGTGACGACATCTTGCGCCGCCGGTATACATAAGTCAATGGTCCGATAACATAAGAGGCAGTTGACGGAGACGAAAAGGGGGGCCGGATGAGCCTGCGACCAGCCGTGGAGAGGGCGCCAGGCGCCGACCTGACCTCCGACTTGCTGACCTTGCTGGAGCTGGTGCGTACCGGCGCGGCCCGCACCCGCACCGAGCTCAGCACGGCCACCGGCCTCGGCCGGACAGCGGTCACACAGCGGGTGACCCAGCTGATCGAGGCGGGACTGCTGGAGGAGGGCGAGCTCAACGCCTCCACAGGAGGCAGGCAGGCCCGGACCCTGAAGTTCCGCAAGGACAGCGGGCGGATACTCGTCGCCGAACTCGGCGCGACCTCGTTCTCCGCCGGTGTCACCGACCTGTGCGGGAACCTGCTGGCGCACCACAGTGAGCCCTGTAACATCGCGGCCGGCCCCGAGCCCGTACTGGAACGCGTCGAGGCGAGATTCGACACCCTTCTGAAGAGCACCGGCTCCGCGCCCGTCTGGGGCATCGGCGTCGGACTCCCGGGACCTGTCGAGTTCGCGACCGGACAGCCGAGCGAGCCACCGATCATGCCGGGCTGGGACGGATACCCGGTACGCGACCGGCTCGCCCGACGCTACGACGCGCCCGTATGGGTCGACAACGAAGTCAACCTCATGGCCCTCGGTGCCCTGCGGGAGGACGGTTCCGCCGTCCGCGGCGACCTGCTCTACCTCAAGGTCGGCACCGGCATCGGCGCGGGCATCACCACCGCCGGACGCCTGCACCGCGGAGCGCAGGGCTGTGCGGGCGACATCGGCCACGTCGCCGTACTGGACGACAGCCCCGTGGTGTGCCGCTGCGGCAAGACCGGCTGCCTGGAGTCGCTGGCAGGCGGCGCGGCACTGGCCCGCGACGGGAAGGCCGCAGCCGAGGCCGGCACCAGCCCGTACCTCCGCGAGACCCTCGCCGCCTCCGGAACCGTGACCAGCAAGGATGTCGCGGCCGCGGCACAGGCCGGGGACCGCACCGCGGTCGAGCTGCTGATCACCGCGGGGCAACGGATCGGCGCTCTCCTGGCCACCCTGGTCAACTTCTACAACCCCTCGACGATCCTCCTCGGCGGCGGCGTGGCCGGTGCGGGCGATCTGTTCCTGGCCACCATCCGGGAGACCATCTACCGCCGCTCTCTTCCGCTCGCGACCCGCGACCTGCAAATCCGCCGAGCGAATGCGGGAGACCTGGGCGGACTCGCCGGAGCATCGCTCATGGTCTGCGAAGAGCTGTTCTCGATGCCGGCCTTCTGCCGCTGGCTCCCGCGGCGCACGCCGGCTGGTTACCCCGAACTGCCCGACGAGTCCCGCACCTGACTGCAGGAACGGACCATGCGGTGACATACGGCACCGGGCCCCAGCAGGCACGACACCGGCAACCGCCCTTCTGCTGGTGCTCCACACCTGCCTCGTCCGCCGCATCCCGCAGCGCTCGGCCAGTGAGCCTTTTCCAACCTCAGGTTGAGGCGTGACGAAGGGCGGGGATGGTCTTCACGATGGCGGTGACTCGGTTGGTGCTACAGCGGAGTTTCTGTGGGAGGCGCCAGCCCTTCAGGGCGGCCATGGCTTGCTCGCCGAGGCAACGGATCCTGGCGTGGGTGCTGTTGTGCCGACGTTGCCGCAGCTTGAGACGCCGACCGCGGACGGGCGCCCGGGTGGTGCCGCCGGCGCCTCGATACGCCTTGTCCGCCCAGCACTTCACCTCCGCGTCGCGAGGGGTGCAGTCACCGGCAGCGCCCATGTCGTGGCGAGCGCCGGGAACGGTGGGTGAGGCCGACAGCAGTCGACCTGCCGCATCGGCGATGGCCTGCCGAGCCGGGCTCGTCGGACATGACGGCGCCGACCCGGCTGAGAGCTACCGCGGAGCTGCGCACCGACCGGTGACCGGTCGGTGCGGGCTCGGTCTACCGGTTCGCGGCTTCGCGAGAGGCGATCCGGTTCGTGCGACCGACCGCGCGGCCCACGGCGTTGCGCACCGCGAGGCCCGGCCGGGTGTGGGGCACCATGAGCCTGGAGAGCAGGCCGACGCGTCGCTGCCGCGGGCCTACCTCACGGCGGAGCCGCGACTCGTAGGCGGTGAAGGCGCGGGCGTGATCACCGGGATGGGCGGCGAGCTCTTCTGCGAGGGCGTACGCGCCCGCCATCGCCATGCTGGACCCGTCGCCCAGCAGGGCTGTCGCCGCCGCGGCGTCCCCGAGCAGTACGACCCGTCCGCGGGACCACGAGGGCACCCGGACGGTGGTCAGGGGGTCGAAGAACGGAGCCGGGTGGTCGAGGAACGCCGCCACGAGTTCCGGTGCCCGCCACCGCACGTCGGCGTAGGCGTCGGCCACGGTCTGCTTGTGAAGGGCGATGTTCTTGCGGTCGTGGGGCGCCGGCTGTGCGGCCCGGAAGGTGAAGATCGCGAGCGGAGTGGTCCGCGAGGGGTGGAGGACCAGCATCCGGTTCGGCACGGTCAGCATCGTCATCTCGCTCGGGTCCTCGATGGCGCCGGGTTCCAGCGGGACGGTCGCGCCGTACAGGCCCAGGTCGCTCGCGAACTGCCGCTCGGGGCCGAATACCAGGTGCCGTACGGTGGAGTGCATCCCGTCGGCACCGACTACCAAGTCGAAGCGCCGTGGCGCGGACCGCCGGAAGGTGACGTCCACCCCGCCTTCATCCTGGTCGAGAGCGGTGACCGTGTCGTCGAACACGAACTCGGCCTCGGTCTGCGCCGACCGGTGGAGCACCTCGGACAGGTCGGCTCGGGTCACTTCGACCGTCGGAGTCTTGTCCGAGGTGAGCGGGAGTTGCAGGATTCGCCTGCCGCCGGGGTCGAGCAGGGACAGCGACCGATTGCGGGTTGCGAGCCCGTGGAGCTGCGGGAGGATGCCCATGTGGTCGGCGACCGGGATCGCGGGCCCCTTCACGACGATCGCGCTACCACCGGAGCGCAGCTGCCGGGCGTGTTCGACGACCGTTGGCCGGTATCCATTCCGGGAGAGCCAGTAGGCGAGTGCGGGCCCTGCGATTCCGGCACCGACTATCAGCACCTCGAATTTCTTCATGACGATGACCTCTCGGAGTGTCCATGACCAGGCCCCCGGTGAGTGCCGGGGCCGGGGCTCAGGGCGCGGCGGCACGGGGCAGCACAGCCCGGGCAAGGTACGAAAGATTTCGTACCTAAGTGGAGCACGTCCTTCAGGTACGATGCAAGTCGTACTTGAAGGAGGTGCGGCGTGGCCGGGAGGAACCTGGTCGGCCCGGAGGCCGATGCGCTCGATCTGGGTGCGGTGTTTCGTGCCCTCGCCGACGAGCACCGTCGTTCGGTGTTGACGGAGTTGGCCGCCGACCGCAGCGACAGCGAGCGGGGCTGCAACTCGTTCGATCTTCCGATCTCGAAGCAGACCCAGACCCACCACTTCCGGGTCCTGCGCGAGGCAGGTCTCATTGACGAGATCGACTACGGCAACCGCAAGGGCATCCGACTACGACGCGCGGACATCGAGAAGAGATTCCCCGGGCTGCTCACGCTCCTAGAAGCAGAGCCCCCGGGCGGTACTGCTCCTCGCCGAGCACAGCTGAGCACACCGGAGGGGAGTCCGAGTCGGCCCTGAGCCGCGAGCTCGGCCGAATCCAGCTCGCGCCCGGCTCGCAGGTAGCCGAGCACGACGCGGGCACGAATGGGATCGGTGTCGCTTCGACCACCGTCCCGCGCTCGTGATCGGCGCCGAACTCTTCCGCACACTCCCTCACGCCCACACCCACTGAGGTTTCCTCAACCTGCGTGCGGAGCAGAGCCACTGGGGGTAAGGGCGGGGTCCGGGCGTGGAGAAGCTCCTGGTAGACGGGTGCGTGTCGAGTCCAAGCCATCCTGCCAGGAGCTTTCCGCATGCTCGTCTACCCAGCCGGGGTGGATCTGTCCACCTCCGCTCTGCGCTTCCTCGCCCGTGAGTTGACCGCACGTCGTCTTGCGCAAGGGACACGATGGCGCCGGCTGGCCGCCGGACGGCAGGCACTGCTCGTGCTGGCTCATCTACGATGCGGCCATACCTATGCCCAGCTCGCCGCCGGATTCGGTGTGGGCACCACCACCGCCTACCGGTACATCGCCGAGGCCGTCGACATCCTGGCCGCTCTGGCTCCAACCCTCGCCGAGGCGGTGAGGACAGCCTCCGGCAAGGCGTTCGTGATCCTGGACGGCACGTTGCTGCCGATCGACCGGATCGCCGCCGACCGCCCCTTCTACTCCGGGAAACATAAGAAGCACGGCATGAACGTGCAGGTGATCGCCGACCCGGCGGGACGGTTGCTGTGGGCCTCGCCCGCGCTGCCGGGATCTGTCCACGACATCAAGGCCGCGCGAACCCACGGCATCATCGGTGCCCTGGCGGGGACCGGGGTGGATTGCTGGGCCGACAAGGGCTACCGGGGCGCCGCCGGCACCGTGCGAGTTCCCTACTGGGGGCGCTGGGAGACTCTCGCCCCTGGTCAGCGGGCCGTCAACTGCTCACACGCGAAGACCCGTGCACTCGTCGAACAGGCCATGGCCACCCTCAGAACCTGGCGGCTCATGCGCAAACTGCGATGCTCTACCAGCCGTATCACCAGCCTCGTCCAGGCCGTCCTCACCCTGCACCTAACATGCACAAACTGAGGTTGGAAAAGGCTCAGTGCCTCGAACTTCGCCTGCCACTCGAAAACCGCCGCCTACCACTGCCCCACTGTGATGACGTGCGCCACGGGCCCCGCTCCCGGCGCGCCGCCGGGCCTGGATCCTCGGCCGGTCCGGCCCTCCCCGTACGACATCGCCTTTCCTTCCCCTTGCCCGTCAGCTTGGAAGAGCGCGACTTCCCCGGTGCAGGAAGCCGGGAGCGACGGCTGCGTTATGGACCTGGCCGGCTTCCACGCGGACATTTCCTGGGGGCTGTGCCCGTGTTCGAACAGGACCGGGCCCGTGCCGCCGTCGCCGGACCCGCAACGTGCCTGCCCGAAGTCCGTCTTCGCCGGATTGCAGGCCTTATCCGAGAGGCAGTCCAGGCCGGACTTCCTGCCACAGATCATGCGGAGCAGACGCTCTTCGCACGGGCAGGAGCAGCCGGCGAGAAGGATCCGTCGCTGCCTCAACTCACGCCGCTCAGGTCTGTTGAATGCTCTGCATGAACCACTCATGCACAGCATTCAGTTCACCGGACCACAACCTTCCCTGAGGCGTTGCCGCCGATCCGCAGGTTGGCGGAGATTTCGTCAGCCGCCTCCCGCACCTGATTGCCGAGGCGTGCCCGCTGTTCCCGAGAGACCTTCATACCGAGGCATGTCAGACTGATCGCCGCGATCACGGTCCCAGCGCTGTCCCGTACTCCTGCGGCGAATCCATTGATCGCATCGTGGAACTCATGAATATCGACCGCATAGCCATCGCGTTCATACGCTTTGAGATCGCGAGCGAAGGTCATCGCGCTGGTCCGGGTCTGCTCCGTCATCCCGACAAAGTCGTGTTCGGCCAGCCAATCCTCGCGTGCAGAATCCGGTAGCTCCGCCACCAACACCTTACCCAGTGCCGCAACGTGTGCAGGCAGCCGTGTCCCGACACGGGTGACTACATGGACTGCCGCAGCTGCGTCCTCCACCTTCTCGATATAGACCACGTCGTGGCCGTCCAGGACCGCGAGGTTGCACGTCGCATGCTCGCGCGCGGCAAGCAATTCCATCGTGGGTTTGGCAATCTGACGTACGTCGAGGACGTCGAGCGCGGATGCGGAGAGCGCGAACAGCTTCATCCCAATGCGATAGCGCTGGAGTTCGTCGCGGACGATGAACTCCTTGGCCGTCAGGGTTTGCAGGAGCCCGTGAGCGCTGCTCTTGGCAATACCGAGCTCCTGCGCGATCTCGATCATTCGGAGCCCCGCGCGGTGGGTGCCGAGCAGCTCCAGCAGCTCGGCGACCCGGTCTGCGGACTTCACGGTGCCATCGGCGGCCATGGTCGAACTCCCTGCATACGAAGATGTCACTTCTCGCGCGGTGCACGAGACGCATTATTGTCCCGCATGAGCGACGCCGGCCTCATACAGCGCCTTGATGCTCTCTTGGGAGTAGCCGAGCTCGGCGAGGACCTCGGTGGTGTGTTCGCCCAGCCGCGGCGGAGGGCGATGAGCAACCGCCCAGGCGGGGGTGCAGCCTACAGGCGTGCGCAACATCGGCAATGAGCCCACTGTGGGGTGGTTGACCCGCTCCACCAAGGACGGTCGGGCGGCGATCGCCTCGGTCAGGCCGAGGACCGGCACGTCCTCAGGCACGGGCCCCTCCTCTGTGTGCCCGTAGGCTTCCCGGAGTATGTGATCGATCTGGGCAAATAGCTGGGCGTCGAGGAGATTGAGTTCGAGCGTGGCGCCATGGCCGGTGTGCCGTCGACGGTGCAGAGCGCTGGTGATGGATACGGCCGCCAGGACACCGGCCGCGAAGTCGGGCAGGCTGACGCCCATCCGGGCCGGCCGGCCGTGCGGCCCCCCGCACAGCCACATGGCTCCTGACAGCGCCTGGATGATCGGGTCGTTACCCGGCTTCCCGGCGTACGGGCCGGTGCGCCCGAACGCGGAGATCGCGCAATAGATGAGGTCCTCGCGCGTGGCAGACAGGCTCGAAGCGTCCATACCGAGTGCCGACGCGGCCGCCGGCCGCATGTTCTGCACGACGACGTCCGTGTCGGCGATGAGCCGGTGGGCGGCCTCGCGCCCCCGCGGATCCTTGAGATCCAGTGCGACGGACCGCTTGTTCCGGTTGAATGCGAGGTAGATGGCGCTTTCTCCGCCCGTGTGGACGGCTCCCATCCGGCGGCCGATCTCCCCGGTCACAGGCGGTTCGATCTTGGTTACTTCGGCGCCGAGGTCGGCGAGCAGCATCGTGCACCACGGGCCGGCGACGAAATGGGTGAGGTCGACGACCCGGACACCAGCCAGTGGCGGCGTCATCGCAGTAGCTCGCGCGCGATGATGTTGCGCTGGATCTGATTGGTGCCTTCGACGATCTGCAGGCCCTTGGCCTCCCTCATGAAGCGTTCCATGGGGTAGTCGGTGGTGCAGCCGTAGCCGCCGAAGACCTGCAGGGCGTCCACGGTGACCTTCATGGCCATGTCGGTGGCGAAGGTCTTCGCCGCACCGATCAGCGGAGCGGCTTCGCGTGTGGACACTCCGGAATCGAGCGATGCGGCCGACTTGTAGAGCAGCTGCCGGGCGGCTTCGATCTGGATCTGCATGTCTGCGAGCATCCATTGCAGGCCCTGGAACTCCGCGATCGGCCTGCCGAAGGCGGAGCGGGACTTGGCGTAGGCGACGGCATTGTCCAGCGCGCCCTGGGCCAGCCCGATTGCGCGTGCCCCAACGAGCGGCCGAACCTTGGTGAAGCAGGTCGCCGCTGTAACGAATCCCTGCCCCTCCGCGCCAAGGCGGTTTTCCTCGGGCACGAAGACGTCATCGAAGGTGACCGCGCAGGAGGGAATCGCGCGGCCGCCGATCTTGTCCTCGGGCGCGTCGACGGTCACCCCGTCGGCCTTGGCATCGACGATGAACGCGGTGATTCCCCTGCCTCCGGCCGAGGGATCGGTCTTGGCGAATGTGACGAAGTAGTCGGCGACGGCGGCATTGCTGGCGAACACCTTGCTGCCGGAGATGCGGTAGCCGCCGGGCGCCGGCCGTGCGCGCGTCTTCAGCGCCGCCATGTCCGAGCCGGCCTCCGGCTCGGTGTTGGCGGTGGAGAACTTGATCTCTCCGCGGATCAGCGGCGGCAGGAAGCGCTCCTTCTGCTCCTCCGTGCCGGCGTGACTGATGGCATAGAACGGCTGCCAGGTCATGACCAGCAGATACGAGGTGTTGTAGCAGACCCTGGTCAGTTCCTCGATGACCAGGCAGCAGGTGAGCATCCCCTCGCCGGAGCCGCCGAGTTCCGGCTGGAACGGCAGGCCGAGCGCGTCCTGCGCGATCAGCAGCTGGAGCATGTCGTCGGGGTACTGCTTGCTCCGGTCCCGCTCACGGGCACCGGCCGCGACCTTGGTGCGCGCCAGCTCCCGTGTGGCGAGCTGAATGTCGACCTGATCGTCCGTCAGGCTGTACTGGTTCATGAGGGACTGTTCTCCTTGGGGCGTTCGTATGCCGACGGGGTGCTCAGGGCGAGTAGTGGCGAGGAGTCGTCGTGCAGGCAGCGGAACAGCGCCTCGACGATCCAGTAGTTGCCGTAGGGCATGACGTCTTCCAGCGGGAACCGCGAGATGCCGGCGCCCGCCTTCTCCGCCGGGAGACGTCCCCAGCTGCTGTGCAGCAGGACGCCGCCGGGCGACAGGTAGCCGGCGAGAAGCTCTGTGATGATGGCGGTCGCGGCAGGCGCCGCCCACTCGGTGGATTCCGGGTCGAGGGCCGCGAGCTTGAGCAATGCGTTGGCAGAGATCGCAGCGCTGCATGAATCGCGCGGGACATGCGGGCGATTCGGATCGCCGAAGTCGTAGAACGCCACGTGGTCCTGGGGCAGGTGATCGACGTACCAACGGCTCGCAGCGCGTGCCACGTCGAGAAAGTCCTGCTCACCGGTTGCCTCGAACGCGTTCACGTAGTTGTGCATCGCCCAGGACTGACCGCGTGCCCAGGTCGTGTCGTCCGCATACCCCTGCATCGAGTAGCGGTTCCTTACGGTGTTCGTTCCTTCCTCGAACTCGATGGCTTGGAACACCGAGCCGTCCGCTCGGACGATCCCGGCGTCCAGCAACGCCCTGTTGTGCTTCACCGCAAAGTCGATCAGAACCGGGTCGTAAGCCGCAGCCCAGTAGAAGGGCAGCAGGTTCAGTCCGGTGTCGATGACGGCCCGATTGACCCCGGGGACCTGCAGGAACGCGTTGAGGCGCGGAACGAAGTTCTTGGCGTACTGACGGGTGGCGGCGAGAGCACTGTCCACAAGCGACTCGTCAGCGGTAACCCGCGCGCCGAGGCAGACGGCGTAGAACAGGTCGCTGCCGGCCGCGGAGAATCGCGGCGGACGTGCCGAGAGTGTGTCGCCGACGACCCGGCTCACCGTGCGCGCCGCTTGCGCCATCCGCTGGTCGTCGAAGTGGGCAGCGGTCAGCCAGAGTCGGCCTGCGAGAAAGCCCGCCCACTGGAAGGTGGCCCACTGGTCCGGGTCGTACCGCGCCGCGCGCGGATACCCGCCGGTGCGATAGCTGAATGACGGGACCGCGCCCTGCGGGGCCTGCTCGATCAGCCTGACGACCTGCTCGCTGCCGTCACGGATCGATGCAAACGCGGCCTTGAGCTGCTTTGGCACTGTCAAGGGGATTCCTCGTGAGGGATGGAAGGGAACACTGGCGGGCGCTTCGCGAAGAAGGCATCCACGCCCTCGCCTGCGTCGTTGCTCTGGAAGACCTCGCCGAACAGGGTTGCCTCGAGCTCACATGCCTGTGCGAAAGAAAGCTGCATGCCTTCGTCGACCAGCCGTTTGATGCACGCACTGGCCGACCGTGGACGTTGGGCCAGCTCGCCGGCCCAGGAGAGCGCTTCGGCCATCAGTGCGGACGGATCGACGATCCGGTTGATCATCCCTATCCGGGCCGCTTCGGCTGCGTCGATCGGCGTCCCGCCGAGCATCAGCTCCTTGGCCTTGGCGATGCCTATCAGGCGAGAGACCAGCTGTGAGCCGCCGTTGCCGGGGAAGACGCCCCGGGTGATTTCCGGGAAGGCGAAGCGGGCGCGGCCGGTCGCTATACGCAAATCCGCGTACAGCGCGAGCTCCAGGCCGCCGCCGAAGACGACCCCGTCGAGCGCGGCGACAACGGGCTGGGGACAGCCACGGATCGCTCGGCCCAATCGGTGGCCGGCTCGGGAGACCTCGTCCGCATTGCCCTGCCGGATCCGCTCAGGGAACTCCCTGAGGTCGGCGCCTGCCGAGAAAGCCGCCTCACCCGCACCGCGTAGCACGATCACGCGAATATCCGCACGCGACGAAAGATCCTCGAACGTCGTGGTGAGCGTCGCCTTCACCACCGTGCTGAGCAGGTTGAGCGGTGGCCGATCGATGGACACCACCGCGACGGCATCGCGAACCGCTACGTCCACCGGAGGCGTGGTCACGCGTCCTCCGCCCCGGTCCCCAGCTCTGCGAGCAGTTCCTCGGTGTGCTCGCCAAGCTCCGGCGGAGCCAGTCGAATGGGAAGCCGTGCGCCGTCGAGACGCAGCGGAAGGGCGACAGTCGACAGCTCACCGAGCCCCCGGTGCGTGAAGCGCTGGACGAGTTCGTTGTGCACCACCTGGGGGTCGTGTACCGCCTCGGTCAGTGTGTTCACCGGTGCGCACGGCATACCGCGCTCGCCGAGCACGCCGAGCCAGTCGTCGCGGTCACGAGTGTCAAGGATGTCCTGGAGGTATGCCACCAGGGACTCCCGGTTGCGGCAGCGATCGACATTGGTGGCGTACCGCTCGTCCTCAGCCAGTTCCGGTGTGCCGAGCGCCTCGCACAGCAGGTGCCAGAACTTCTCATTGATCGCCGCGATGTAGAGGTAGCGCCCGTCGCGGCAGCGGAATGCCTGGTACGGCGCGAACTGCGGATGCGCGCTGCCGAGCCTTGGCTGGTCTTCGCCGGTGATCAGATGCTCCTGCGCTCTCGGGCCGAGCGCGAAGATCTCGACGTCCAGCAGGTTCAGATCCAGCTTGCAACCACTCCCCGTGGTGGCGCGGCCGAACAGCGCGGCGGTGATGGAGAAGGCCGCCATCATCCCGGCCCCGAAGTCGGGCACGCTGACCCCCTGCCGTGCCGGCGGGCCGTCCTGCTCGCCGGTAATGCTCATGGCCCCGGAAAGTGCCTGGATGATCGGGTCGTTGCCGGGCAGATCGGCGTAGGGACCGTCGGTACCGAATGCGGAGATCGAGGCGTAGACGAGACCTGGATTGATCTTGGCGAGGTCTGCGTAGCCGAGACCGAGCTGGTCCGCCTTGCCGGCACGGAGGTTCTCCACGAACACGTCCGCGCCGGAGAGGAGTTGGTACAGCGTCTCCCTGCCGCGTGGGTCTTTGAGGTCCAGGGCGACGCTGCGCTTGTTGCGGTTGAAGGAGAGGAAGACGGCGCTGTGGTCCCCGGCGTAGGTTCCGCCGGCGTTCCGCGACATGTCGCCGACCCCTGGACGCTCGATTTTGATCACGTTTGCGCCGAGGTCTGCCAACACCATCGTGCACCACGGGCCCGCGGCCAGATGGCTGATGTCGATGACGGTGATTCCCTCGAGCGGGAGCCGGACGGGCACCGGGAGACCTCCCTGATCGGTTCGTATGTGTGAACTCGGTTCTGACCGTAGAGCCGCCCGCCGAGCCGGGCAAGTGGCCCCGGCGGAAAAAAATCTCCGGGTTTCCCCTCTTGAGTTCCCGCCGGCGCTTGGTATCGTCGCCGGCCAGTTCATGTCAGCGAACCCGGTTCGAGTATTTCCCGGGCAGCGCTGCGCAACTTCTGAGGCCACACACCATCCCGCCGCACCAGGCACGAGAGAGGGGCCAACCATGACCAGAACGAGCCGGGCCGTAGTGCTCGAAGAGTTCGGCAAGCCGCTGCAGCTGCGCCGCTACGACGTGCCCACTCCGCAGGAGATGGCCGCCCTGGTACGCGTGGAATACGCTGGAGTCTGCGGCACCGACCTCCACCTGCAGTCCGGGCATCTGCCCATTCCGGTCCCCGTGGGGCTCGGGCACGAAGCGGTCGGCCGTGTGGACACTCTGGGCCCGGGGCTGACCCACGACGTACTGGGCAACGAGCTCGCACCCGGCGACTGGGTGTCGTGGCTGAACAACATTGCGTGCGGACGGTGCCGCTTCTGCCTGGTGGAGCAGCAGCCGACGCTGTGCACGGGCAGCCGCCGGATCTACGGCATCAACCAGAGCGCCGACCAGTGGCCGCACCTGTCCGGCGGTTGGGCCGACTACATCTACCTGCAGCCCGGCACGGTGCTGGTCAAGCTGCCGGAAGCCGCCACACCGCAGCAGGTCATCGCGCTTGGCTGCGCGGGCCCCACGGCAGTGCACGGGGTGCTCAACGAGGTACGGGTCCGGTCTGGCGACACCGTCGTGGTGCAGGGCTCAGGACCGGTCGGCCTGGCCGCGGCGATGTATGCCCAGCTGTCCGGGGCGAAGAAGGTCATCATTGTCGGCGGCCCGGCGACGCGCCTGGAACTCGCGAAGCGGCTGGGTGTCGGCCACGTCCACATCGACGTCTTCCAGGTTGCCGATGCCGACGAGCGCACCGAAATCGTGCATGGCGAGACGGACGGCGCCGGCGCGGACGTGGTCGTGGAATGTGCCGGAGTGCCGAGCGCGGTCGCCGAGGCCATCGACTACGCACGACCGGATGGCGCCATCGCCGTCATCGGCCAGTACACCGACCATGGGCCGACCCCGATCAATCCACACCTGATCACGCGGAAGAACCTGAACATCTCGGGTTCGTGGGGCTTCGGCGCGCGCCACTACCTGGGCTACATCGCCTCGCTTCCCCAGCTGGTCGCCAACTTCGACATCGGACAGATGGTCTCCGAGTACGCCCTGGAAGAGGCCAACTCCGCCCTCGCGGACGTCAAGTCCGGCGCCGTGGTCAAGGCCGTGCTGAGGGTCGGCGATGAGTGAGTGCCGGCTGAACACCTCAGTGACCGACCCGAGACAGCCACGCCCCTCGGCGAATCTGCTGAGGCGGCTCGTCGCAGTGCCGACGGCCGCGTTGTCCGATGCGATGCTGCGTCTGCCCGGCGCGGTCGGCGTATTGCCCGTCGGTGGACCGCTTGGGGAATGTCGTATGGCCGGTCCCGCGCTGACGGTGCGGACCCGGCCGGGGGACAACCTGGTCGTGCACAAGGCCGTCGACCTGGCCAGGCCGGGAGACGTCCTGGTGATTGACGCCGGTGGTGACACCAGCCGGGCAATCGTCGGTGACCTGCTCTGCCGCTATGCCGCCTCCCGCGGGCTGGCCGGCATCGTCCTGGACGGCGCGGCGCGAGATGTGGCAGAGCTGCGCGAGCTCGATCTACCCATCTTCGCTCGAGCCGTCTCGCACCTGGGGCCGTACAAGAACGGCCCCGGTGAGATCGGTGGCCCCGTCTCCATCGGCGGCCTCCCGGTCTCCCACGGCGACCTGATGGTCGGTGACGACGACGGGGTGCTCGCGCTCGCGCCGGCGCGCGCCGAACACATCGTGTCCGACGCCGAGGCCCTGGTGGCCCGGGAAGAACAGACCATCGCCGCGATCAAGTCGGGAACCTGGGACCGGTCCTGGGTGGACGCGGCCCTGACCATCACCCCACTGGACGACATACGGGAGTAAGGCATGAGTATCCAGGAAGTGCTGGAGCTGAGTGACCCCGCGAACTTCATCGACAACCGATGGCAGCCCGGTGCAGGGCCAACGCGCCCGGTCCGCAACCCGGCGGACCCGGCAGATCTCCTGCCTGGTGTGCCCGATTCAACGCCATCGGAAGTCGACGCTGCCGTCGAGTCGGCCACCCGGGCCGCCCGCCACTGGGCGGCGACCCCGGCACCGCAGCGGGGCGATGTGCTGCGCCGGTGGAACGAACTGATCGGCGAGCATGCAGAAGAACTGGCCGTCCTGATGACCCGCGAGATGGGCAAACCGCTTGCCGAATCACGAGGGGAGATCGGCCGGGCCCGGCTGGAGCTGGAATACGCGATGGGCGAGGCGACCCGGCTGCACGGGGCCACCATTCCCAGCCGGATGCCGGAACAGCTCGTCTACACGCAACGCGGGCCGCTCGGCGTGGTCGGAGCGATCACGCCCTGGAACTTTCCTGCGGTGGCACCCATCCGCAAGCTCGGCCCGGCCCTCGCTGCAGGCTGCCCCGTGGTTCTCAAGCCGGCAGAAGAGACCCCGCTGACGGCTCTGGCGCTGGCGACGCTGCTGCGCGATGCCGGCCTGCCCGATGGCGTCGTCAACGTAGTGTGCGGCCGGGGCTCCGTCGTGGGAGCCCACCTCGCCGCGCATCCGAAGATCGCCGGGGTGTCGTTCACCGGATCGACCACGGTAGGCCATGAGATCGCCGCGTCGGTGGCCCGCCGCCTCGGCGTCGTGCAGCTCGAACTCGGTGGCAAGAACGCTGCTTACGTGCACAGCGCGGATGACCTCGGCCGAGTGGTAGAACAGATCACCAGCGCTGCCGTGCAGACATCCGGCCAACGGTGCACCGCTATCAGCAGGGTCATCGTCCAGAACGAGATCGCCGATGAACTGGTGCGCCTGATCACCGAGAAGTACGCCGCCCTGACGGTCGGCCCCGGGCTTGACGCGGCGATCCAGGTCGGCCCGCTGGTCAACGAGCAGCAGCGCGACCGCGTCGCGGACTACGTCCGAAAGGGACTTGAGCAGGGCGCGACCCGCACGACGCCCAACCGAGCCGTGCCCAACGGGCCGTACTTCGCCCCTACCGTGCTCGACCACGTGACGCCGGACATGGTCGTCGCCCGAGAGGAAATCTTCGGCCCGGTGCTCACCGTGCTGCGGGTGTCCGATGTGGATGAGGCAATCACTGTCGCGAATGACTCCGACTACGGCCTGGCGAGCGTGGTGTTCAGCCGGGAAATCGACGTCGCCATGAAGTTCGCTCGCGAGATCAGCACGGGCATGGTCCACATCAACCACGGCACCATCAGTCAACCGCACGTCCCGTTCGGGGGCGTGCACGGCTCAGGTCTCGGCGAGTTCTCGATCGGGCACACCAGCACCGAGTTCTTCACCCGGCTCAAGACCGTTTACCTCAGCCCGCGTATTCCCTGACCGGACCTGGTTCCCTGGAGCCAGCGCACAGAGGAGAAGCTGGATTGACTGTGTCTACGCAACGGCGCGTCGCACGGAAAGTCAACGGGCGGGTAGTGCCTATTCTCGCGGGCGCATTCGCCATCGCGTTCCTGGATCGGTTGAACATCAGTATCGGAGCGTTGCAGATGCGCGCGGACGCACATTTGAGTGCGTCTGCGTTCGGCCTCGGTGCCGGGATTTTCTTCATCTCGTACTTCGTATTCGAGGTGCCGAGCAATCTCATCCTGCACCGCGTCGGCGCACGCAGATGGATCGCGCGCATCATGTGGAGTTGGGGTCTGGTGACGATAGCCACCATGTTCGTCTCCGGACCGGTCAGCTTCTACATCCTGCGAGCACTGCTTGGAGCAGCTGAGGCCGGCTTCGTGCCGGGCGTTGTCTTCTACCTGAGCCAGTGGTATCCCGGTGGGGAACGCGGGCGAGCATTTGCCTGGTTCCAGCTCGCGGTTCCGGTGAGCTTCGCGTTCGGCTCAGTCCTCACCGGTGCGCTGCTCGATCTGAACGGCCTGGCGGGACTCCGCGGATGGCAATGGATCTTCATCGTCACCGGAGCGATCGCGGTCCTCTACGCATTTGTCTTCTGGTTCTTCGTCCCCGACAAGCCGGCAGAGGCGAAGTGGCTCACTGACGAGGAACGCAGCTGGCTCACGGAAAGTTTGCGGAGCGAGCACGAGCAGAAGCTGGAGGCGGGCGAGCAAAGCCTCCGTGCGTCGTTCACCAATCCCCGGGTCTGGTATTTTTCGCTGCTGTACTTCACGATCATACTCGCCCAGTGGGGCATCGGATTCTGGCTGCCGCAGATCCTCGCCAAGCGCTTCAGCGCAGCCAGCGACTTCCAAGTCAGCCTGCTGTCTGCGGCCCCGTGGCTACTCGCCCTGGTCGCCATCGTCCCGGTGGCCCGGCATTCCGACCGCACCGGGGAGCGACGCTGGCATCTCGCGGTGCCGTGCGTGATCAGCGCGATCGGGTTCGCCTTCAGCGTGTACCTGTCGCAGCCCTATCTGGCCCTCGCAGGGATCGCCGTGGCGCTGATCGGGCTGATGGCCGCGGTCCCAGTGTTCTGGAACCAGCCCACCGCTTGCCTCACCGGCCTGGCTGCCGCCAGTGGATTCGCAGTGATCAACTCGGTCGGGAACCTCAGCGGGTTCGTGGGCCCGTACCTCCTCGGCCTGGTCACACAAGCCACGGGGAGCGCCTCGGGGGGAGTCCTCCTGCTGGCTCTCTCCCTCGTGATCGCCGCGTTCCTGGCCGTACTCGGACCCAGGCAGGCCGTGCAGGAACAGCGGACCAGCGCCTGGACCAAAGCGGCTGGGCCGGCAGAAGGAGAACCGGATGACAAACAGCACAGCGATAAAGCGTCCTTTGGGCGCGAATGACACTCCGGCGCGGATCGCGGTCACCTGTGCCCTCGCCGGCCCGGCCCTTGACCTGCTCCGCACCGTAGCCGAAGTCGAAGTGCCCGATGCAGATCGCCCGCTGTCCGCAGATGAACTCCGCTCGCTGGTGGCAGGCGCGGACGCGGTGGTCGTCACCGTGCACGACAAAGTCGACCGCGAGCTGCTCGACGCTGCCGGGCCGGCCCTGAAGATCGTCGCCAACGTGGCAGTCGGATACGACAATGTAGACGTAGCCGCGTGCGCGGATCGCGGCCTGGTGGTCACCAATACGCCGGGCGTGTTGACCGACGCCACCGCGGACCTCGCGATCGGCCTGCTGATGTCGGTCACCCGCCGGCTCGCCGAGGGCGATCGCATGCTGCGGGCGGGCACGTCCTGGTCCTTCCGGCTCGATTTCTTGCTGGGCTGCGGGATGCAGGGAAAAACGTTGGGCATCGTCGGTCTCGGCCAGATCGGGCGGGCGGTAGCGCAGCGGGCGCGCGCATTCGGGATGAAGGTGGCGTACACCGGGGAACGGGCATCCAACGAGGTTGAGCAGTCTTTGGCCGCGCGCTACGTCTCGATGGACGCGCTGCTTCGTGAGGCCGATTTCGTTTCCCTGCACTGCCCGTTGACCCCGCAGACGAGCCATCTCATGGACGCCGCAGCATTCGACCGGATGAAGCCGACGGCCTTTCTGGTCAACACCAGCAGGGGGCCGATCGTGGACGAGTCCGCCCTGGCGGACGCGCTCGAGGCCGGCGCCATCGCGGGTGCGGCACTCGATGTCTTCGAAGAGGAACCGCGAGTGGAGCCCCGACTGCTCGCCATGGACAACGTCGTACTTGCGCCACATCTCGGCTCGGCGACCCTGGAGACCCGCACGGAGATGGCCGTGCTTGCCGCGCGCAATGTCGTGTCCGTGCTCACCGGAAGCGGTGCCCTGACTCCCATCTCCTCCTGATTGCACATGGGGCTGCCGCGATGATCCGCGCCGGCGTGTCGACGCCGGCGCGGATGCCGGGCTCGCGCTGAGTCCCCACGGACGGAGGCGAGGGCGTGCTCGACGTCCGCTACGGACGCAGGAGAGAGCCATCGGCACTCGTGCGAGGGGCGGGCCAGCGCCTGACGCACTGGCGCAAGGCTCGACGTGATGAAGCCCTCCGCGTATCGGGACGCTTGCACACGCCGGCCTCCACGCATCCGCAACGTTCTCCGGGCGCGAGACGGGTCCCGGTGGTTTCTCGAAGAGGACCCAGTACTGGTCTCCGAAGACGAACCCCCGGTCCGTTAGTTGATGTTGTTCATTCCCCGGTGCTGGCAGGTGGAATCCCTCCGAGGGCGGGTGCCGCCGCGATGAGGTCCGCCCGGAATCGACTCCGCCGAGTCCGGCTCGCTGATCGCGGCCAGTTGTTTCGCGGCCGTCCTGTGTGGGGCCGCGCAGGATCCCGCCCCCCTGATCTCTGGCGGCGTCTCGAACGGACGCTGTACGTCGTTCCGGCGGGGGGTTGTCAAAGAGTCCCTGGTCGGGGCAGGCCGGGGGCCGTCCTGCAACTCGCCGAAGCGGGCCCGCGCCGAGCTTGCTGCGATCGGGTTGCGGGGGAGTGGGTGGAGGCGGGGTCTCGATATCGCAGGACGGGGCGCCGCGGTCTCATGGGTCCTGTGCCGCCGCGCGGCACCGCAATCCGCCTGCGATGGGGGCACACGCCTTGGCGGCTGATGATGGCTCCCTGGTGGCGTGAAGGGCGGTTGGCGGACCTTCTGGCTTCTTTGTCCGGCGCTCCCTGGGGGCGCCTGAGGGCTTGAGAGTGCCTGCCTGCGGTGCCTCGGGGCGTGCTGTGTCCCGGCTTGATGGTCGTTGCTCCGACTGCGAGGCCCGGACGCCGCATTCCACGCTGGCCGAGATGCGGCACGTTGCCGCCGTGCAGACAACTTGTATCTGAGTCGTGTCTTGACGAGGTCTCATGCTCACCCTATGTTTCCGTTTAATGAACTCGGGATTCCGTATTGTGAAACTCCCCGGGAGGGTGTGCCGTGATCCGCTCGTCGGGCTCAGCGTTTCAGCCCCTGCTCAACCCCGTCGCAGATTCGTCTGCACTGTCGGCGCTCGCAGCCGCAGCGCCGCTGATCATCCTGTTCGTCCTGTTGGGAGTGGTGCGGTGCAAAGCGCACTGGGCGGCTCTGGCCGCCCTGGTCTGCGCCCTCGCCGTGGCGTCTGTCGGGTTCGACATGCCGATAGACCTTGCAGGCGATTCGGTGCTCGCGGGAGCGGCCTTCGGCCTCTTCCCGATCATGTGGATCGTGGTGAACGCCATTTGGATCTACAACATGACGGTCGCGACCGGGCACTTCGACGTGCTGCGCCGTTCCATCTGTTCCATCTCGCCGGATCTGCGGATCCAGGCGGTGGTCATCGCGTTCTGCTTCGGTGGCCTGCTCGAGGCGCTGGCCGGGTTCGGAACTCCGGTGGCCATCACCTCCGCGATGCTGATCGCCGTCGGCCTGCCGCCGTTGAAGGCGGCCTCGGCGGCACTGGTGGCGAACACTGCCCCGGTGGCCTTCGGCGCCATGGCCGCGCCGATCACCACGCTGGCCGCACTGACCCACCTGCCGGTCCATGACGTATCGATGATGGTGGGCCGCCAGACGCCCGTGCTGGCGCTGGTGGTGCCCCTCGTCCTGGTGATCATCGTGGACGGCAGACGCGGAGTGAGGCAGGCGTGGCTGCCGGCCCTTGTGGCCGGTGTCGTCTTCGCCGGGGCCCAGTTCGCGTCGTCCAACTACCTGTCGGCTCAACTCACCGACGTGGTGGCATCGTTGGTGGCCACCGCTGTCCTGGTGCTGCTGCTGCGCCGCTGGCGGCCGGGGACGGTGGTGGCCGCCAAGGTCTCGTCGGATGAGGAGATCGCGGCCGGAGTGGGGCAGGCCGCGATGCTGGCCCACAAGGTCGAGGCGGGCGTGGGCGGCGAGCGTGTGCCCGTTGCCGTACGTTCCGCCCGGGCGAAGCCGCACGGGCGGGGCGCCGAGACCCTGCGCGCCTACGCCCCGTACGCAGTGATCATCGCGGTGTTCTCCCTGGCCCAGCTCCCGGTGGTCAAACACCTGCTGGAGAAGACCACGGTGTCGTTCGCCTGGCCGGGACTCGACGTGCGCACGGCGACCGGCGCCCCCGCCAGTTCGACGATCTTCCACCTCGACTGGCTGGCCTCCAGCGGCACACTCCTGCTCCTGTGCGGCTTGATCGTCGTGCCCGCCCTGGGGCTCGAACCCCGCGCAGCGCTCAAGACCTACGGTCACACCGTGCGCCAACTGCGCATGGCCATCCTGACCGTCGCGTGCGTACTGGGCCTGGCCTACCTGATGAACCTGTCCGGGCAGACCACGGCGATCGGCCACTGGCTGGCGGGGGCCGGCCAGGCGTTCGCCTTCCTCTCGCCCATCCTGGGCTGGCTCGGCGTGGCGGTCACGGGATCGGACACCTCGGCCAACGCACTGTTCGGATCGATGCAGGTGACCGCGGCCACCGACGCGGGACTCGAGCCGCTGCTGTTCGCCGCGGCCAACAGCAGCGGCGGCGTCATCGGCAAGATGGTCTCCCCGCAGAACCTCGCCATCGCCGCAGCGGTCACCGGGATGCACGGGCGCGAAGGCGACCTGCTGCGGAAAGTCGTCGGCTGGGGCCTGGGAATGCTGCTGGTGCTCTGCCTGCTCGTGCTCCTGCAGTCCGGCGACGTGCTGGGGTGGATGGTGCCCTGACCTGCGGATTCTCCCGCACGCCTTGACGCGCCCCCACATGAGATACAACTTAGATACGACTGGTCGGCGGGTTCCCCGCAAGGCACTCCAAGCGCGGACCGACGACCTGAAAGAGAGGAAGGACCAGTGTTGAGGACGCTGGCGTTCGCCGAGTTCGAAGAGGCGCTCGGCCCCGAGGCGGTGGTGACCGATCCGGTCGCCCTGCGCTCCTACGAATGCGACGGGCTGACCGGCTTCCGCGTGACACCGTCGCTGGTCCTGCTGCCCGGCAGCGCGGACGAGGTGGCGGCATGCGTGTCGATCTGCGCCCGGGAAAACATCCCCTTCGTCGCACGCGGTGCCGGCACAGGGCTGTCGGGCGGAGCCCTGCCCGTCGCCGAGGGAGTCGTCATCTCACTGCAGCGGCTGCGCAGCATCGTGAGCATCGACCCGGAGAACCGACGGGCCGTGGTGGAGCCCGGAGTCACCAACGCGGACATCAGCCGCGCCGTCGCCCCCCACGGGCTGTACTTCGCACCGGACCCCTCCAGCGGACAGGTGTGCACGATCGGCGGCAACGTCGCAGAGAACTCCGGCGGCGCGCACTGCCTCAAGTACGGCTTCACCGTGCACCACATCCACGCCGTCGACGCCGTCCTACCCGACGGCACCCGCACCCGGCTCGGCTCCGACGCACCCCACCAGGCCGGCTACGACCTGCTGGGCGCCTTCATCGGATCCGAAGGAACCCTCGGCATCGCCGTCCAGATCGAAGTGCGACTGCTGCCCAAACCCGCCTCCTGGCGCGCCCTCGTCGCCGACTTCGACTCCCTGGAGGCCGCCGGCGACACCGTCACCGACATCATCGCCGCCGGCATCGTCCCGGCCGCGATCGAAATGATGGACGCCCTGTCCATCGAGGCCGTCGAGTCCGCCGTCTCGGCCGGCTACAACCGCAACGCCCGCGCCGCACTGATCGTCGAGGTCGACGGACCCCACGAGGAAGTCACCGCCCACTTCGCCGAGATCCGACAACTGTGCCGGGCCCGCGGCGCCACCCACCTGCGGGTGGCGGCCGACGCGAACGAGCGCGCCATGATCTGGAAGGGCCGCAAGGCAGCCTTCGCCGCAGTCGGCCGCATCAGCCCCAACTACCTGGTCCAGGACGGCGTCGTCCCCCGCACCCGGCTCGCCGAAGCACTGACCCGGATCGCCGAGCTCGCGGATGCAGCCGGTCTGCGGGTGGCCAACGTCTTCCACGCCGGAGACGGCAACCTCCACCCCCTGGTCCTGTACAGCGAGGCCGCAGGGGAGCACGACCGCGCCGAACACCTGTCGACCTCGATCGCCGAACTCTGCGTGGACCTGGGCGGCTCACTGTCGGGCGAGCACGGCATCGGCACCGACAAAGCCTGCTCCATGCCCCGCCAGTTCGACCCCGACAGCCTGGATGCGATGCGGCTGCTGCGCACCGCCCTGGACCCCCACGACCTGTGCAACCCCGGCAAGGTGCTGCCCACCCCACGCCTGTGCGGCGAGCGCCCCGGCCCCTA
>NZ_NHSG01000286.1:0-3741 GCF_020024005.1 Streptomyces purpurogeneiscleroticus | reverse complement strand
TGCGGGGCCGCGTGGCCGGGCTGCTGCGAGGCGTGGCCGGGCTGCTGGGGCGCGGGGCCCGGCTGCGCGCCGTAACCCTGCTGACCGCCGTGGCCCTGCGGCGCCGCGGGCGGCTCGAAGCGGGGCATCTGCTGGGTGGCCGCGGGGGACTCCGCCTCCGGGGCAGCGGCGCCGGCACCGCCGGGTCCGTCGCGGAAGAGGCCGTCGAACTCGGCCGGGGTCGGCCGGTCGCCCGGCATCCCCGGCCGGATGGCGAACGGCGCGCCCGGAGGCGGCTGCGGCGTGCCCCCGCCGACCGGCGGGATCAGCTGGGTCGCCGCCTCCGTGCCATCGGGGGAAGCGGGCGCCTGCGGCATGACGGGCCGCCGCAGCATCGTCGTGGACTCGGCGTCCGACTCGGGCCGCTTGTTCTCGGGCGGCAGCGAGCCGGGCATGGGGCCGGAGGCCCCCTGCGGCGCGGGCATCGGCCCCGCGCCTGGCCCGGCCTGGCCGCCGGCGAAGGGCTGGATGAGCTGGGTGGCCTCGCTGTCGCCGGCGGCGGGCGGCAGCGGCCCGGCGTTCTGCGGCGGCAGCGGCGCGCTCGCGCGCTGCTCGTCGGAGGCGGGCGGCAGCGGCGCCCCGGCCTGCCGCTCGGCACGCACGAGCGCGCCACCGGTGGCATTCCCGGCCTCGTCCGTACCGGGCTGCTGCGAGTAGCCGTAGGCGGCCTGGCCGCTGTACGAGTTCGCGTCCCCGTACGAAGGCTGCTGGGGCTGCTGGGCATACGGGGACGGCGCACCGTACGACGGCTGCTCACCGTAGGAAGCCTGCACCCCGTAGGAGGGCTGCTGCTCACCGTAGGAAGGCTGGGCGCCGTAGGAGGGCTGCTCACCGTAAGAGGGCTGCTCGCCGTAGGAGGGCTGGGCACCGAACGCACCCTGGCTCGCGTACCCCGCCCCGGTCACGGTCCCGGCCGACGGCTGCTCCGGCGGCATCGGGGGTACCGGCGGCTGCCCCTGGGGCGGCGGGTACGCGCCCGGCTGCTGCGGTGCGTAGGAGCCCTGCTGCGGCGCCTGGGACGGGCCCCAGGGCTCGCCCCACGGCTGACCGGCGGCCGGTGCGGACTGCTGGTCCGGCACGTACGGCTCGCCACCGTTCGCGGGCAGCACCACGCCCTCACGCGCGGGCCCGCCCGCAGGGTTCTGCGGGTCGCCGCCCTGTCCGCTCTGCGTCACCGGGACTCCTACTTCTGCTTCTTACGGAATCGTCGGCTCACGCTACCGGGTAGCAGTCACGTTCGACCACGTCCCCTGGTCACCGGCCACTTGACGCACAACAGCACCACCCGTCGATTCCGGAGGATCGACGGACAAAGAGGACGCAGAGCAGGCACCGGCCGAATGCCGCCCGGAGCAGGCCGCCCCGGTGTCGCCCGGGGCGAGCCGCCCCGGGTCCGTACCGTCACGCCGCCCGCAGCTCCAGCCGCGCGGCGAACTCCCGCACCACCGCCTCCTCCCGGTACGGCTCCAGGCGCGCCTGGAAGTCCTCCAGATACTCCGCGCCGCGCGAGGAGCGCAGCCCGCTCAGCAACTCGGCCGCCTGCGTTCCCGTATGGCACGCCTGCTCGATCTCCCGCTGCTGCACCTGCGCGCTCGCCAGCAGCACCAGCCCGATCGCGCGCCGCCGCGCCCGGCTCTCGGGGTGCCCGGCGAGCGCCTCCTCGGCCTGCTGTTTGGCCGCCGCCGCCTGCCCCAAGTCGCGGTAGCAGTGGGCCAGTTCGTCGGCGAGGTAGGCGGGGTCGAAGTGCCCGATCCACGCCGGGTCGTCGCCCGCGTCCGTACCGGACTCGGCCCGCTCCATCGCGCTGACCGCGCGCCCGGCCACCGACTGGAACGCCCGGGTGTCCCCCATCAGCGCGTGCCCGCGCGCCTCCGCCGCACAGAACATCGCCTCGGCGCGCGGCGTCACGTGCCCGCGGGTGCCTTCCTGCGCCGCGCGCGCGAGCTGCGCGATCTCCCGGGGGTTGCCGAGCGAGGCGGCGAGGTGGCTCATGCTGGCGGCGAGCACATACCCGCCGTAACCACGGTCGCCGGCCGCCTGTGCCAGGCGGAGCGCCTGGATGTAGTACCGCTGGGCCAGCCCCGGCTGGCCCGTGTCGACCGCCATGTACCCGCCGAGCTCGGTCAACCGGGCCACCGCGGCGAACAGTTCGCGCCCCACGGACTCCCGATACGTGCCCGCGAGCAGCCCGGAGACCACGCTGTTGAGGTAGTGCACGACGACCGGGCGGACGTGCCCGCTGCCGTACTGGTGGTCCAGTTCGCTGAGCGCGGCCGTCATGGCGCGGACCGCCTCGACGTCCGAACGGCCCACGCGGGCACCGGCGTTGCGCGCGACCTGGGTGTCGGCGCCGGTGATCAGCCAGTCCCGGCTCGGCTCGACCAGCGCCGAGGCGGCGACAGTCGAACCGCTCAGGAAGTCGCGGCGCCCGACGTCGCTCCGCCACAACTCACAGACCTGCTCTATTGCACCGAGGACGGTGGGCGAGAACTGCAGCCCGACACCGGAGGCGAGATTCTTGCCGTCGGCCATGCCGATCTCGTCGATCGTGACCGTGCGCCCCAGCTTGCGGCCGAGTGCCTCGGCGATGATCGCGGGTGCCCGGCCGCGGGGTTGCTGGCCGCGCAGCCAGCGGGCGACGGACGTCTTGTCGTAGCGCAGGTCCAGGCCGTGCTCGGCACCGCAGACGTTCACGCGGCGAGCGAGCCCGGCGTTGGAACAGGCAGCTTCCTGGATGAGCGCCTGCAGCCGTTCGTTCGGCTGCCGCGCGACGAGTGGCCTGGCGGCCATGGTGTACCCCCTGTGTGCTGCGGCGCGTTCACCGTCGAACGCCGTCCCCGTCCATCATTTCCCGCCTATACCAGCGATATCCGCTTTTTCAGCCGTTACCGCGCGACATAAGCGATACTCCCCAAATGCCGGACCAGCCCCCTTAACCGCTCATCACCGACCGCCGACACGCATGTACGAGTACGCCTCACGAGTACGCCCTACGAGCGCGTACGGAGAGGCGCACTGCCCGCCGCCGGGCGGCTTCCCGCCCCGTCACGCAAGTGGCTACCCAGCCTCCGCGGCACGGCCTCGCACGCGCCCCCGCCCGTGCATCCATGCGCCCCACGCGCAAGAACGTTGCGCCGTGCCGTGCCGCTGGTTGGCCGTAACCCTTGGTGACAGCGGAAGTTGTCCCGGTCGTGGAACAGAGCAGCGGAGTCACAGGAGCCCCACAGGTCCCCCAGCAGCGCGGTGAGCGGCTGCTCGACATTGCGGTGCGTTACGCGTCGGAACGCCATTGGGACGTGCTCCCCGGCGCATGGCTGGAAGACGACGGCGCGGCACCGTACTGTTCGTGCGGCGCCCGTGACTGCCGAGCCCCCGGCGCGCACCCCCTCGCGGCCGACTGGCCCACGGCGGCCACGGGCAGCACGACGGCCATCCACAACCTGTGGACGCAGCATCCCCGCGCGGCGATCCTGCTGCCGACCGGCCGCACGTTCGACGCGCTGGACGTGCCCGAGACCGCCGGCTGCCTGGCGCTGGCCCGTATGGAACGGCAGGGCCTGCCGCTCGGCCCGGTCATCCGCACCCCGGACCGCCGGATGCTCTTCCTCGTCCTGCCGGGCGCCGCCGCCAAGCTCTCCCCGGTCCGGACCTCCCCCTCCGCCCTCGGCCTGATCACCCACGGCGAGGGCACCTACATCGCCG
>NZ_NHSG01000285.1:0-10971 GCF_020024005.1 Streptomyces purpurogeneiscleroticus | reverse complement strand
GGCCGCCGACTCGACCTCGTCCGTTGCGTCGACCCCGCGCCCGCCGCCCCCGGTACCCCGGACGGCGACCGGCTCGCCGCCGCGGTCGCCGCCGTGACGGTCTACACCGTGGCCGCCGAGGTCGCGGCCGAGCGCAGCAGCGGCCCCGGCAGCTTCGCGGCCGCCTTCCTGGACGCGCTGTACGGCCTCGACGAGGACACGCTCGACAAGCGGGCCGCGATCTCGTGGGCGTGACCTTCAGGGAAGAGCGCGGTCAACTGCCCGCGCCGCCGGACCTCTCCGTGTACCTGGTCACCGACGCGGCGCAGGCCGCCGCGTGCGGCCGGGACGTGCCCGGCACGGTCGCCGAGGCGGTGGCCGGCGGGGTCACCGCGGTCCAGGTACGGGAGAAGGACGGTGCGGCGCGGGAGTTCCTCGACACCGTGCTGCGAATCTCCGCGGTACTGCCCGAGCACGTCGCGCTGTTCGTCAACGACCGGGTGGATGTGTACCTGGCGGCGCGCGCGGCCGGCGCGCGAGTGACCGGGGTGCACATCGGCCAGTCCGACCTGCCGGTGGCCGCCGTGCGCGCGCTGACCGGGCCGGCAGCGGTCATCGGGCTGAGCGCCGCGACGGAGGACGAGCTGCGGGCCGCGGCCAAGGAACCGGCCCGGGTCGACTACGTCGGCATCGGCGCGCTGCACGCCACGCGTACAAAGGCGGACGCGCCTCCGGAGCTGGGCATCGAGGGCTTCGCCCGGCTGGCGCCGCCCACGCCGCTGCCGGCGGTGGCGATCGGCGGGGTGACGGTGGCGGACATGGCGCCGCTGCGGGCCGCGGGCGCGGCGGGCGGCGCGGTCGTCTCGGGCATCTGCGCGGCCGCCGACCCCCGTACGGCGGCGCGCGCTTACGCGGAGGCGTGGGGCCGGGCCGCCTGAGCCCGTGCCTCGGGTCAGCTCTGCCGGTCGAGCGGTACCGGCAGCGGACCGTCCGCAGTGAAAGCCGGGGTGCCCCGCCCCCGACGCACCGTCAGCCGGCGCACCCCCTCCAGTACCCCCACGATCACCAGCGCGAGGGCGAAGGCCAGCAGCAGTCCGTTGACCGGTTCCTCGGCGAAGGCCGCGCCGCCGACGTAACCGATGGCGGTGCTGGTGACGGCCCACAGCGTGGCGCCGGCCGCGTCCAGCAGGACGAAGCGGCGCAGCGGGAACCGCAGGCTGCCGGTGGACAGCGCGGACGCCACCCGGCCACCCGGCAGGAAGCGGCCCGCCACCACCAGCGTCGTGGCGTGCCGCCCGACCATGGCGCGCGCCCACGCGTACCGTTGCCGGCCCTTCTCGCCGCGCAGCAGCCGGTCGATGGCCCGCGGTCCCGCCCAGCGGCCGATGGCGTGGCCGAGGCAGTCGCCGCCCAGCGCACCCAGCGCGGCCACCAGGGCCAGCAGCGCGAGCTGCGGAAAGTCGGCGCCGGTCAGTACGGCCACCGTCACCACCGTCGTCTCGCTCGGCATGAACGGCAGCAGCGCGTCCAGGGCGGCCACCAGCAGCACGATCAGCCAGAGCCAGGGCGAGTCCAGCTGCGTCTTGACCAGCTCGGCGAACTGGTCGAACAGCTCAGACATGGACCGGCGGCCGGGTGCCGCAGATCGCCGCGTGCGCCTCGGCGGCGAGCGCCCGCCGGTCGCGCTCCCCGGGGTCCAGCTCCGGGTGGGCCGTGACCCGTACTGTGAGGTCTCTCGCGCTGATCACTCTGTGCAGCGAGGTCGCGAAGTCCTCGTCCCCGAGGAACGCGGCCACCGTGCTGGGCCTGCCGTGCTGGAGGTAGGTGATCGTCACGGGCCGGACCGGCGCCCCGGCGTCGATCGCGGCCTGGAACGTCGCCCGCCGGAATCCGCCGCCCGACTCCGTGCACCAGGTCGTGCCCTGCGGGAACACCAGCACCGAACGGCCGCCGCGCAGCGTGGCCGTCAGCCGTGCCACGTCCCGCGGCAGCGTGCGCAGCCCGTCCCGGTCGATGAACTGCGTCCCGGCCTTCCGCGCCAGCTCCCCGAACACCGGCCACTGGCCCACCTCCCGCTTGGCCAGCGGCATCGAGGGCTCCACCGCCAGCAGGGCGATGACGTCGAGCCAGGAGATGTGGTCCGCCACGATGAGCGTCCCCGGGGCGCCGGGTCCGCGCGGCACACTCAGCGACGGCGTACTGCTCTCCAGCCGCAGCCCGAGGGCGCGGATCACCGCGCGCGCCCTGGCCCGCATCACGCGCCGGTCGGCGAGGCGCGGCCCGGCCGCCATGCCGCGGGCCAGGGCGCCGGCCAGTGCCGCGTACCGGCGGGCCCGTTCGGCGCCGGAGAGGCGCGGCACGGCGTGTGCGGCGCAACTGGGTGTGCACGGGGACGAGACGGCCCAGGGGCTCATCGGGACTCTCCGAGGAAATAGCGGTAGTAGCGGTCGTTCAGCTGCTCCATGTCCAGCACGATGAAGAAGTCGGCGACGCCGAACTCCGGGTCGTGCGCGGGCGCGCCGCACACCCAGGCGCCCAGTCGCAGATATCCCCGGAACAGCGGGGGCAGCCCGGCGTATCCGGGCCGGTCGTCCGCCGGCTGTCCCGTGGGCTGCCAGGGGCGGTGCGGGCGGACCGTCATGCCGGCGGGCGGGGCGTGCTTCCCGGCGCACAGGGACCAGGCGTTCGCCGCCGCCCGGCCGCCGTCGGCGAGCGGTACGGAGGCGCAGCCCGCGAGGTAGCGGTGGCCGGAGAGCAGGACGTACCGGGCGAGCGCGGCCCACATCAGGTTGATCACCGCGCCGGAGCGGTGGTCGGGGTGGACGCAGGAGCGGCCCGCCTCGATCATCGAGGGCCGGATGCCGGCCAGCGCGCTCAGGTCGAACTCGCCGTCCGAGTAAGAGCGTTCGGTGCGTCCCGGCGGCAGCAGCCGGTAGGTGCCGACCACTTCACCGGTCACCGTCTCGGTCACGATCAGGTGGTCGGCGAGGCCGTCGAAAATGTCCGTGTCGTGGCCCGCCAGCGCAGGGTCGAGGGTGGCGCCCAGTTCCTCGCCGAACACCTTGTGGCGGAGCCGCTGGGCGGCGCGTATCTGCTCGGTGGAGTCCGCGATGGAGGTGACGTAGGTGCGGGTTTCCATCGCGGTCGTCGGCGTCGTCGTCATGGGGGTCCGGTCTCCGTTCGCTGGGTGTCCGCGGCGCGGGAGCGGGTACTCGACGGGCCCGCACCGTTCCCGATCGACGGTAGGAGCCGGGTGAGTCACGCCGCAGTGCCCAAAGGTCTGAGGCGGCCCCTGACCTTCGTCAGGGGCCCCCTTCCACCCGCCGGAGGAACGCGGCCCCGGTACGTACGGGGGGTATCCCTACTCCCCCAGGAAGAAGCGCCGGTAGCGGTCGTCGATCCGCTCCATGTCCAGCAGCACAAAGAAGTCCGCGACGTCGGACTCCGGGACGTGGGCCGGTGCCCCGCACATCCAGGCGCCGATCCGGAGGTAGCCGCGGAGCAGCGGCGGCAGCAGCGCGTAACTCGGCTCGTTCTCGATCACGCCCGGCGGCGTCCACGGGTGGTAGGGGTGCACCCGCAGCTCGGCCGGGGAGCAGTGTTTCGTCGTCCCCAGCAGCCAGGCGTGGGAGGCCGCTTGGCCGCCGTCGGCCAGCGGTACGGGAGCGCAGCCCGCGAGGTAGCGGTGGCCGGAGAGCAGGACGTACCGGGCGAGCGCGGCCCACATCAGGTTGATCACCGCGCCGGTCCGGTGGTCCGGGTGCACGCACGCGCGCCCGGCCTCCACCATCCGTCCCCGCACGTCGTGCAGCGCCCGCAGATCGAACTCGCCCTCGGAGTAGGAGCGTTCGCCGCGCCCCGGGGGCAGCAGGCGGTACGTACCGACCACCTCGCCACTGGCGGTGTCCGTCACGAGCAGGTGGTCGGCCAACGCATCGAAGCCGTCGACGTCGTAGCCGGCCGGCGGGATGCGCAGCCGGGCCCTCCGCTCCCCGCCGAAGGCCCGGTGGCGCAGCCGCTGAGCGGCGCGTATCTCCTCCGTCGTGTCCGCGATGGAGGTGACGTACGAACCGGTGGCCGCGACAGCGGTGGATACCGAGAGCATGAGAAACGATCTCCCTTCCTGGGGATCTTCCTGGGGACGTCCGGCGCCGGCACGCGCGCCCGGCGGACAGTCGCGCCGGAACGGCGGGTGCGCCACTCGACCATGAAAGCTACGAGTGCCCCTCGGGGCCCGGCATCGGCCGAAAGACACCGGCCGTTCCCGCCTTCCGGCAAGCGGCCCTACCGCGCCCCGGCGCCGGGCCCAACAGAGCCTGCCGGTCCCAGTACGAGGCCGAGCGGCCCTGCCCGCCGGGCGCCGCGGGGTGGCAGAATCCCAGTCGCTCCCGCGTCGCGGCACGGCGGGCCGCGACGGCTTGTCCCACCAGGTCTTGATGCCGAGGGAGACCGCGATGACGTGGACCGCCCCTTCCCTGCACCCGTTGTGGACCTCTGTCCTCAGCCGGCTCCGGCCGGCCGTCCTGCCGGTGCCTTCCCCAACGACCCGACCAGCACGAACAGCCCGAGCGGCGCGAACCGCGCGTACGGCCGGTGCCGCTACGGCGGCCGGCGCCGCTGACGACGGGATCGGACCGTCCCCGGTCGCGGTACGCCGGTACGCCGACCGCACCGTCATCGAGGTGCACCGGCCGATCCGTCCGGCCGCCGAACCGCACCTGGGACGGCTCCTCAACGCCGTCATCCGCCCGGGCAGCGGCGCGGTCGTCGTCGACCTGCACCGGGTGGGCCGGGCGGACGGCGCCGCGGCGCTGGTCCGGCTGGCCCAGGTCCTCTGCGCCCACCACGAGGTGGACTGCTCGGTCGAGTACGAGGCGTCGGAGGGCGTGGCCCGCCCGTCCCCGAGTAGACGGCTGCCCGCCACGCGGGCAGCATCGCGCCGAAGCGGTATCCGTATGCCGAAATCGCTATCTGATAACGGACTTCCGTTCGAACGTCCCTTTCACCACGTCCGCCCCGTACCGTGCTTCTCAATGCCCCTTTGATCTTGTTCGGGGGGCTCTCGGGGAGGGGGATGCAACATGCGCAGCGGGGTGAAGACCGCCATGGTCGGCGGGGTGTTCGTCGTGGTGGGCGGGGTCGTGCTGTACGGCGGCTACAACCTGGTGAGCGGCATCGCCGGCTACGGCGACGCGGGCGGCACCCCGCAGACGGTACGGACCGGCCCGCCCAGCGCCGAGGAGACCACGGAGACGGCGAAGGACTTCCTCTCCGCCTGGGCGAAGGGCGACAGCGCGGCCGCCGCCGCGCTCACCGACAACCGGGAGGTCGCCCGGACCGAACTGGCCGGATTCCACCACCAGGCACACCTCACGCACCTCGTGATCACGCCCGGCAAGCGGACCGGCACGACCGTTCCGTACAAGGTCACGGCGAAGGTGTCGTACAAGGGACGGACCGCTCCCCTGTCGTACGCCTCCGAGCTGCGGATAGTCCGCGGGCGGACCACGCACAAGCCGCTGGTGGACTGGCGGCCCTCGGTGCTGCACCCGCAGCTCAAGGAGGGCGAGTACCTGGTGACGGATGCGGGCGCGGCACCCGAGATCAAGGCCGTCGACCACCGCGGCCGGCCGCTGACCGAGGAGCGGTACCCCTCGCTCGGGCCCGTACTGGACGGCCTGCGGGAGAAGTACGGCAGCGAGGCCGGCGGCACCCGCGGCATCGGGCTGCGCATCGAGAACGAGGAGGGCGAGCCCTCCCGCACCCTGGTCACCCTCCGGAAGGGCCGGGCCGGGACGCTGCGCACGACGCTGGACGCGGACGTACAGGCAGCGGCGGAGCGGGCGGTGAAGGAGTACGACGAGGCGTCGGTCGTGGCCGTCCGGCCGAGCACGGGCGAGATCCGGGCGGTGGCCAACAACCGTACGGACGGCTACAACGCGGCGATGCTGGGCAGAGTGGCGCCCGGCTCCACCATGAAGATCGTCACGGCCGCGATGATCCTGCAGAACAACGTCGGCGACGCGGCCGGCAAGGCCGCCTGCCCGTCGACCGTGTCCTGGGAGGGCTACACCTTCCACAACCTCGACGACTTCTCGATACCGGACGGCACGCTGACCGACGCGTTCGCCCGGTCCTGCAACACCGCGTTCATCAAGGCCGTCAAGCCGCTGAACGACAAGGGGATCGCGGGCACCGCGCTGGGCGCGACGGCCCGGGACTCCTTCGGGCTCGGCGGGGACGACTGGAAGACCGGTATACCGTCCTTCGACGGCAGTATCCCGGAGTCGTCCGGGGTGGAGACCGCCGCCTCGTACATCGGCCAGGGCAAGGTCCAGATGAGCCCGCTGGCCATGGCGTCCGTGACCGCGACCGTGGTCAACGGCGGCTTCCGGCAGCCCGTCCTCGTACCGCAGTCGCTCGACGGGCGGAAGCCGGCCACCGCGCGGCCGCTGGACCCGTCCGTCGCCCGGCAGCTGCGGCAGATGATGCACGCGGCGACCGTCGGCCGGGGCACGGCGGTCGCCGCGATGGCGGGCGTCGGCGGGGACAAGGGCGCGAAGACCGGCTCCGCCGAGAAGGACGGACAGGCCCGGTCCAACAGCTGGTTCACCGGTTACAGCGACGACCTCGCGGCCGCGGCGCTGGTCCAGTCCGGCGGCCACGGCGGCGACGCGGCGGGACCCGTGGTGGCGGAGGTACTGCGCGCGGGTTAGGGCCTCACGCCGCCTTCAGCCGGCGGGAGAAGAGGTCCAGCAGCGCGTCCCAGTGCCGGGCCACGCCGGTCTCGCTGTAGGCGGCGGTGTCGGACATGGTGAAGCCGTGGATCGTGTCCGGGTACACCTCGGAGCGGTACGTCGCGCCCGCGGCCTCCAGCGCCGACTCCAGCTCGGCGACGTGCTCGGCGTTCATGCTGTCGTCCTGGGACGCGTGCCCGAAGTACAGCTCCGCCTCGATGTCACCGGCCAGCCGGTGCGGGCTGTCCGGCGCGTCCGTGACGAGGTTGCCGCCGTGGAAGCTCGCCGCGGCGGCGACCCGGTCCGGGAACCGCGCCGCGGTGCGCATCGAGAGCACACCGCCCATGCAGTAGCCCGTCAGGCCCACCGCACCGGCGCGCACTTCCTCCTGGCCGGCCAGGAAGTCGAGGAAACAGCCGGCGTCGCGCATCCCGACCTCCGGGGTCAGCTCGCGGACCATCGGCATGACCTGCGCGAAGAACCCCTCCCGGCTCTCCTGCCTGCTGAGGTCGGGGACTTCGATGACGGGCGCCTTCCCGTGCCGGTAGAAGAGATTCGGCAGCAGGACGTAGTAGCCGTGCGCGGCGAGCTCGCGGGCCATGTTCTCCAGCCGCGGACGCAGGCCGATGGCGTCCATGTAGAACAGCACGGCGGGGTGACTGCCGCCCTCTGCCGGGTGCGCGACGAACGCGTCGCACACCCCGTCCGGCGTTCCGATCGTCACCGACTTGGATTCCGTCTTCGCCGTCTCCGCTGCCATGCCTTCTCCTCATCGTCTCCGGGCGTCGCTTCCCGCCCATACATCGTGCCTCATGCGGGGGCGTCGAAGGCGTCCGGGCCGATGTGCGGCAGGGCTTGGCTGGTAATGCGGTAGCGCCCGTTGGCGAGGTGGTGCCTGGTCTCGGCGACATGGACGGTGAGCGGCCCCGCCCACTCGTAGCCTTGCTCGGCGGCGTGCCGGGCGAGCGCGTCCGTCAACGCCCGCCCCACGTGCCCGTCCCGCCCGGCGAGCTCCTGGTGGACGTAGCGGGCGAGCTCGATGTCGTAGGCGTTGGGCACCAGTATCCGGTGTTCGCTGCACACGACGGCGTGGTCGTCGCACTCCCGTCGCAGGGCATCGACCAGCCGCACCGGATCACTCCGGAACACCCGATTGACCAGGGTGTGTTCCCAGTGCTCCATCGCGTCTTCCACTTGCGTGAGGAGTCCCATGCAGCGCCGGGTGCCCGTCGCCGCCGCCGTCATGCCCGGGGAGTCATTCCGGCCATTGGCACGCTTGGCAGGAAATCACACGCTTTTCAAGAACAAGACCCGCTACTGTCGGCAACGTGAGAGTCACTCATCTCTCCCCCACATCTCCCCGCACGATGAGGTTGCCAGATGCCGCTCCCCGACGGCTTAGAGATGACCGCGCTCGCCTCCTGTGAGGCCGGCACGGTGCTGCGCATCAGCGGCGAGCTCGATCACTGTACCGAGCAGCTCTTCCGCACCTCCATCGGCACGTTCCTGGACCGCGGCCACCGCCACGTCGTCCTGGACTGCGCCACTCTCACCTTCTGCGACTCCCGCGGCCTGAACTGCCTGCTCAGCCTGCAATGGCTGCTGGAGCGGCGCCAGGGCCGGCTGCTGCTGGCCCGCGTCCGCCACAACGTCGCCCGCGTACTGCACCTCACCGGCTCCGGCGAGCTGCTGCGCACGTACCCCACGGTGTCCCAGGCACTGGCCACGCTGCCCGGGGAGGAGCGGCCGGGATGGCCGGAGACCGACTCTTCGGAGGGGACGGGGACGTACCTGACCGGCCCGTCGGGGCGGGCGCATCCGGCGGGGCCGACGCATCTGCCGCGCCCGGGGTATCCGTCGGGGCCTGGGTATCCGCCGGGCCCTGGGTACGAGTACCGGTCCGGGGCGACGCCGGCTTGAGAGCCGACGGTCGGCGGTCGGTAGTCCGCCGTCAACTGTCGACGATCGGCGGTCAGTGGTCGGTGGTCCGCCGTCAACTGTCGGCGGTCGGCGGTCGGCGGTCGGCGGTCGGCGGTCGGCGGTCGGCGGAAACCTCGGTCTCGCGCCCGCTGCTGCCGACGACTGCTGTACGGTAAGGGGTAAAGCTAGTTTTTACTCCTGAGCAGAGAGGGCGCCAGTCCCGTGACCGACACCCGCGCATGGCAGTTGAGCAGGGCCTTTCCGAGCACGGCGGGCACGGTCCGCTGGGAGCGCTTCGGGCCCGAGGACGCGGACCCGGTCGTCCTCCTGCACGGCACGCCCTTCTCCTCGTACGTCTGGCAGGAGATCGCCGGGGCGCTCGCCCAGCGGTACCAGGTGTACGTCTGGGACATGCCCGGATACGGCGCGTCCGAGAAGCACGAGGGCCAGGACGTCTCCCTCGCCGCCCAGGGCGCGGTCTTCGCCGAGCTGCTCGCCCACTGGGGGCTGACGCGCCCCTCCGTCGTCGCCCATGACTTCGGCGGGGCCGTCGCCCTGCGGGCTCACCTGCTGCACGGGGCCGCATACGGTCGACTGGCGCTGGTCGACCCGGTGGCGCTCGCCCCGTGGGGCTCGCCCTTCTTCCGGCTGGTCGGCGAACACGCCCCGGTCTTCGAGCAGTTGCCGCCGGCGCTGCATCTCGCGCTGGTACGCGAGTACATACGTTCCGCGAGCCACCGGGGGCTGCGCGACGACGTGGCCGGGGAACTGGTGCTGCCGTGGTCGGGCGAGGCCGGCCAGGCGGCGTTCTACCGGCAGATCGCGCAGGCGGACCAGCGCTACACCGACGAGATCCAGGGGAAGTACGCCGGTATCGACATCCCCGTCACCGTCTGCTGGGGCACGGAGGACACCTGGATCCCCGTCGCCAAGGCCCACGAACTGGCCGCGGCCATCCCCGGCGCCCGACTCCAACTCATCCCGGACGCGGGCCACTTGGTACCCCTGGACGCCCCCGCTCCCCTCCTCGCCGCACTCCTGGACTTCCTCACCGCTCCGGCGTGAGGCCCGGGCCGTCCACGAGGTCCGGACTGTCCGTGAGGTCCGAGCCGTCCGTGAGGCCCTTAGCGGACAGCCCGGCCGCCCGCTCCGCCGCCGCGGCGACGGCGAGGAGCAGGGCTTCGCCGCCGTGCGGGGCCACGAGCTGCAGGCCCACCGGGCAGCCGTCCGCGCCGAAACCGGCCGGAATGCTCGCCGCCGGATGCCCGCTGAGGTTGAACGCCCAGGTGAGAGCGGTGCTGTACCGGTCGCCCGGGCCCTCGTGACCGTGCGGCGGATTCGGCGTGGCCGGCGTCAGCAGGAGCGGGACGCGGGCGAAGAGGGCGGCGAGCCGGCGGTCGTTGTCCGCGCGTATCCGCTCGGCGGTGGTCCGGTCGGCTCCCGGTGTCCGCAGGGCGAGCCAGGCGGGGCCGGGATCGGTCAGGCGGATCGTTTCCTCAGTCACGAGCCGGACAACACCCGCCTCGGCGAGCCGCCCGGCCGCCCTACGGGCGATCTCCACCTGCTCGGCGTCCGGCCCGGCGAAGCCGAGATCGGCGGACCAGAGGGCGGGGAGCGGCGCGCCGCCCGCGAGAGGGCCGCCCGCGAGAGGGCCGCCCGCGAGAGGGCCGCCCGCGAGAGGGCCGCCCGCGAGAGGGCCGCCCGGGAGGGGGCCCGGGAGGAGGCCCGTGAGGGGGCCGCCGCTCTTCTCATCGACGGCCGCCGCAGGCGGCGTACGCACCGCCCTCCAATACGCCACCGCATCCGCCGCGCACAGAGTGAGCACCCCGGGCGCGGCGAGGCCCGTGCGGTCGGGCGACGGCAGCACGCCGTTGGTGACCTTCAGCCCGAACACCCCGCACCAGGCAGCGGGAATCCGTATCGAACCCGCCCCGTCGCTGCCCGTCGCCAGCGGCACCAGACCGGCCGCGACCGCCGCGGCGGACCCGGCGGAGGAGCCGCCGGGCGTCCGGTCGGCGCGCCAGGGATTACGGGTACGTCCGCCCCGCCCCAGCCCCCAGGTCTGCCACGGCGTGCCCGGCCCCGGTACCGCCGTCGCGCCGACCGGCACGCACCCGGCCGCCACCAGGGCCCGCGCCGCGGCGTACCGCGCGCCGCGCGGCCCCTTGACCGCCAGCGGAACGCCGGCGAGGGGCAGGTCGACCCCGGCGGCGACCAGCCGCTCGACCTCGGCGGCCCGTTCCAGTGCAGCGTCCCGCCACACCTCGGTGAACGCGTGCAGCTCCGGATCGATCCCGTCGATCCGCGCCAGCGCGGCCGACACGACCTCTACTGC
>NZ_NHSG01000284.1:0-6874 GCF_020024005.1 Streptomyces purpurogeneiscleroticus | reverse complement strand
GGCCGTCCGCCGGACCGCCCTCCGGCCCCTTTTCCGGCCCCTCCGCAGGCCCCTCTGCGGACGCCTCTGCAGATCCCTTTGCAGACAACGGGTTCCCCTCCTGGCAAGATTGGACTGTAGGAGGTCAGCCTGTGGCGGGCCGACAGCCGGGTTCCATGGCCAATCGCGGAAAGGTGGACTGGTCGAGATGGCGCAGTGGACTTCAGCGGTGGGTGCGGCCCAACTCGCCCGCCTGGTGCGGTCGCAGGACGACCGCGCCGCCTCGGCGGCGGTCGGCGGCCGGCGCATCCCCGCGTACCGGACCCTCGCCGACGGCGTCCGCCTCCTGGTGCTCGAAGGGCGGATCCCGGTGGCCGCGCGGCTGCCCGCCGAGCGTGAGCTGGCCGCCGCGCTGTCCGTCAGCAGGACCACCGTGGCCGCCGCCTACGAAGCGCTGCGCGCCGAGGGCTTCCTGGAGTCGCGGCGCGGCTCGGGCAGCTGGACCGCCGTACCGGCCGGCAACCCGCTGCCCACCCGGGGGCTGGAGCCGCTGCCCCCGGAGGCCGCCGGCTCGATGATCGACCTGGGCTGCGCCGCGCTGCCCGCGCCCGAGCCCTGGCTCACCCGCTCCGTGCAGGGCGTCATGGCGGATCTGCCGCTGTACGCCCACACGCACGGCGACTACCCGGCCGGGCTGCCCGCGCTGCGCCAGGCCCTCGCCGACCGCTACACGGCCCGCGGCATCCCCACCATGCCCGAGCAGATCATGGTGACCACCGGCGCGATGGGCGCGGTGGCCGCGATCTGCCGCCTGATCACCCGCCCCGGCGAGCGGGTGGCCGTCGACTCGCCCTCGTACGCGAACATCCTGCAGCTGATGCGGGACGCCGGGGCCCGGCTCGTCCCCGTGGCGCTCGCCGAGCGGCTCGGCGGCTGGGACATCCCGGCCTGGCGCCAGGTGATGCGGGACGCCGCGCCCCGTATGGCGTATGTCGTCGCCGATTTCCACAACCCCACCGGCTCGCTCGCCACGGAGGAACAGCGGCGCGGGCTGGTCGCGGCGGCCCGCTCGGCCGGCACGGTCCTGGTCGTCGACGAGACGATGGCCGAGCTGTGTCTCGACCCGGGTGTCGAAGTGCCGCCCGCCGTCTGCTCGTTCGACCCCTCGGGCAGCTCGGTGATCACCGTGGGCTCGGCGAGCAAGGCGTTCTGGGCCGGTATGCGCATCGGATGGGTGCGCGCGGCGCCGGACATCATCCGCAGCCTGGTCGCCGCCCGCGCCTACGCCGACCTCGGCTCCCCGGTCCTCGAACAGCTCGCCATCACGTCGCTGCTGGACGGCGGCGGCTGGGAGGAGGCGGTCGCCATCCGGCGGGACCAGGCGCGCGAGAACCGGGACGCGATCGTCGACGCGGTCCGGCGCCATCTGCCCGACTGGGAGTTCAGCGTCCCCAGCGGCGGTCTCACCCTCTGGGCGCGCACGGGCGGCCTGTCCGGCTCGCGCATCGCAGAGGCGGGGGAGCGGCTGGGCGTCCGCGTGCCGTCGGGCCCGCGCTTCGGCGTGGACGGCGCCTTCGAGGGCTTTGTACGCCTCCCGTTCACGGTCAGCGGCGCGGTCGCCGACCAGGCCGCCTCCCGGCTGGCCGGCGCCGCCCACCTCGTGGCCACGGGCCGCTCCCAGGACACCGACACGCTGCACTCGTTCGTGGCCTGACACCGGCTCCGGAAGGCGGGACACCGGTCCCGGAAGGCGGGACACCGGTTCCGCAGGAATGGTCCGGGCGGCCGCCGGTGGAGCGCGTCACCGGTGGCCGCCCGGAGAACAGGGCCCGTGAGGGCGGTCGGTCACACCGCCCCGGAGGCGGTGCCGGCGCGGTACTCGAAGTCCGCGGTGCCGGCGGGCGGAGTGGCGGCAGCGGGCACGGAGCCGAGGGCCGTGCGCTCCGGGAGCAGTGCCAGTACCGCCTGCCGGTGGTACTCGCTCGTCGCGTCGTCGAACGGGTCGGGCGTGGCGGGCACTTGGAGGCGGAGGACCGGGCCCGAGCCGAGCCGGGCGTAGCCGCGCCCCGGGGGGACCTGGTCGGCGGGCGTGGTGTCCGGGGGCGCGCCCAGGACGGCACGCACGTCCTCCGGGCTGGTGGGCCCGAGCACGACGCGCGCCCGGGTGTGGGCCCGTACCGGCTCGCTCAGCAGCTCCGCGCTCTCGAACTGGTCGGCGACGGCCACGGTGACGCTCGCGGCGCGCCCGTGGCGCAGCGGTACGTGGAGGAGGCGCTGCGGGTCGTCGCGGCCCTCGGCCGCGGCGAGGTGGGTCAGCGCGCTCGGCCGGTCGACGAGGACCCACAGCGGCTGGCGGATGTCGTCGGGGACCGGCAGCCCGGCCTGCCGCGCGCGGTTCGCGGCGATCAGCCGCCGCTCCGTCTCGTGCGCCGCCCACTCCAGCGTGGCCAGCGCGCTGGTCAGCCCGCACTCCACGCCGAGTACGCCGGGCCGCCCCAGCAGGAAGGCGAACTCGCCGGTCCCGCTGCCGTCGATCACCAGCACGTCACCGTGGCAGAGGGCCTGCAGGGCGACGGACCGCAGCAGGGTCGTGGTGCCGCTCCCGGGGCGCCCCAGCGCCAGCAGATGCGACTCGGTGGAGCGCGGGCCGGTCCGCCAGACCACCGGCGGCACGTCCCGCGACTCGGTCTCCTCGGTGGCGCCCGCCACCGGTACGGTGCGCTGCACCGCGCCCGCGTCGGTGAAGCCCAGCACGGTCTCGCCCGGCGTGGTCACGAACCGCTGGGCCGCGATGTCGGTCGGCAGTGCGGGCAGCACGGTCAGCACCAGCTGGTTGCCCTCCTGGTCCCACGCAAAGTGGTACTCCCGGCCGCGCCCCGACTTGGCGAGCAGTACCTGTTCGATGCGGGCCCGGGACTGGGGCTCGGCATCGGTGAAGTACACCGGGTACTTCAGGTGCAGCCGCGCGAGCCGCCCGTCCTCGTCGAACTCGTACTCGGTGAAGGCCGCGGCCCAGTCGCCGTCGTGCACATACAGCGGGTTCGGGTCGCCCTCGAAGCTCAAGTACGGCACCAGCGCCTCGTACAGGGCGCGCAGCCGGCCGGTCTCGGCCTCGGTCGGCCCGGCGTCGACGGGCGTCCGCTCCCGGCCCGCCCAAGCCGCCGCCGCCATCACCGAGATGAGGCCGAGCAGCGGTCCGTACGGCACGAGCGCCAGGGACACCAGGCAGACGGCCGTCGTGGCCAGCAGGGGGCCGCGGCGCTCCCGCGGCGTCGCCGACCACCGCTGCCGGCCGGCCGCGCACAGCCGGCGCAGGCCGCGGCCGATGACGAGCAGCGGGTGGAACACGTCGGAGGCGCTGTCGGCCGCGGTCCGCGCGAAGTCGCGGCCGCGGGTGAGGGGAGCGCTGTTGCTCAGGATGCTGGGCAGTGGACGCGGGGGCACGGAAGGTCTCCTGGGGATGCGTGACGACTCGGCAGGAATCTCAGAGCGAGAGCCCCTTGAGCAGACCCGCGAGGCTCGCGCCGCCGGCCTTAATGCCCGGGGCAATGGCGGTGCCCGCGAGGTAGAAGCCGAACAGCGCGCAGACGATGGCGTGGGAGACCTTCAATCCGTCCTTGCGGAAGAACAGGAACATGATGACGCCGAGCAGGACAACGCCGGAGATGGACAGGACCATGGGGGTTCTCTCCTGGGTGGTGGGGACGGTCACCATGAGTTCTTCCAGCCTCACAGCCCGTATCAAGCCCGGCAAAGCCGCAAATGGGTGATTTATCGTTGAAACCGCCCAATCGGGCCCTGTCGTAGCGCAATCTGCCCCGGAGTGTGCCTACAAGCGCCGTAGATGCCGGTCGCGCCCCTTGTGTGGCACTTAGGTACGCAGGAATGTGGGCGCCATGGCCGTCCTCGCGCCACCGCACTGCTCGAAGTGCTGCCCGGTCGTTCCCCCGAAGCCGGTCGTTCCCCCGCGCCTGCCCGGCTCCGTGTGGGTCGGCTTCATCCTCTGCGCCGCGGCCCTCATCGGAGGCTGGGCGCTGGTGATGTGGCTGTTCAGCAGCCTCTTCAGCTGACGCGCGGGCCCGTCGCCGGGATGTCGATGTCCGACCAGGAGACGGCCGTCCAGCCGGTGTCCGGCGAGCCCTCCAGGACGACGACCGCGGTGTTCGGGAGGGGGTGGGCGATGGCGAAGTCGGCGTCCAGGTTCTGTGCCCGCGCCGCGGACCAGGTACGGATCGCCGCGCCGTGGCTCACCACGACGGCCGCCTCGACGCCGGAAGCGGCGATCTCCCCGATCACCTCGTCGTAACGCGCCAGCATCTCCACGCCGTTCTCGCCGCCGGGCATCCGCAGCTCCGGCTTCCCGGCCGGCCAGGAGAACGCCACGCGCTGGTACTGGTCGTTCGAGGCCGCGTCGCCGCGCATCTCCAGGTCCCCCGCAGCGATCTCGCGGATGCCGTCGCGGATCACCACGTCCAGGCCGCGGGCCGCGGTGAGCGGCGCCGCGGTCAGCTGCGTGCGGACGAGGGTGGAGGCGTAGAGCGCGTCGATCTTCTCGTCGGCCAGCCGCTCGGGGAGCGCGGCCGCCTGCTGCTCGCCCAGCTCGGTCAGGCCGGGCCCCGGGGCCGTGGTGTCCAGGAGGCGGCCGACGTTGGACGGGGTCTGACCGTGACGGATCAGCAGCAGGCGCATGGGAGAACTCCGGTCGGGGCGCGGGCGGCGCCCCGCACGGCGCGTGTCCGTACTGGCGCGCCGCCCGTACGGCACGTACGTATATGGGTTATGCAAGCAATTTCAGGCTACCGGACGGCGGACAACAGGCGCCGGTTCCGGCCCCGTCCTCACGCGGTGACGCCCGTCGCGCCGTCCGTCTGCTCCCGGAGGATGTCGGCGTGGCCGACGTGCCGGGCGGTCTCCTCGATGACATGGACATAGACCCAGCGCAACGAGATCTCGCCGATCGCCGGATGCGGCACGACATGGTCCAGGGGGAACGGGGCGGCCACCGCACGCGACCGCGCGCACGCCGCGTCGTACGCCGCCAGCAGCCCGTCGAGCGACTCCTCGGGCCCCACCTCCCAGCCGCCGTCGTGCCCGCCCGCCGCGGCCGCGTCGCCCGTGTCTCCCGCGGGCGCGTCCGCAGCGGTCAGCAGGTCGGGGAACCAGGACCGCTCCACCAGGGTCAGGTGCTTGACCAGCCCCGCGAGGGTGGTCTCCGAAGGAACCAGCCGGCGGCGCGCCGCGTCGTCGGCCAGGCCCTGCACCTTCCCCCGGAGTGTTGCGCGGTGGAAGTCCAGGAACGCTTCCAGGACCTCCCGTTCGCCGCCGGTGCGGACGAGCATCGGCGCGGGCACGGCGGCGGGAGCAGTGGGTGTGGGTTCGGTCATGCGGCGAGTCTGCCGTACCGCCCGCGCGGAGGATTACGCGGGGAGCGAGCACTGCCGCGCGAGCACACCGGGCGGTATAGGAACGAATGGATCCAGTTACTGACGCGGGCGCGCGACGGCGCGCGGACGGAACGGGGGCGGACGGCGTGAGCGGACCCATGGCCGAGCAGGCCGACGGGAGCAGACCGATCGGAGGCGGCCGGCGCGGCAGATGGGCGGGCGGCTGGACCCGGCTGCGCCCGCTCGCCGGACTGCTGGCGGCCGCCGCCGTCTCCCAGGCCGGCACCCGGGTCTCGGCGATCGCACTGCCCTGGTTCGTCCTGGTCACCACGGGCAGCGCGGCGCAGACCGGCCTGGTCGCGTTCTGCGAGATGGCGCCGTACGTCCTGATCAAGGCGCTCACCGGACCGCTGGTCGACCGGGCGGGCGCCCGGGTGATCTCCTGGACGGCGGACGTGGTCAGCGCGGCGGTGGTCACCGCGGTACCGGCGCTGCACGTCCTGGGCCTGCTGGACTTCTGGCTGCTGCTCGTCCTGGTCGCCGTGATCGGCGGCGCCCGCGGCCCCGGTGACCTGGCCAAAGAGGTCATGATCCCGGAGGCTGCGGCCCGCTCGGCGATGCCCATCGAGCGGGCCACCGGCCTGCTCGGCGTCGTCGAACGGCTGGCCGCCACGGTGGGCCCCGGCCTGGGCGGTGCACTCGTCGCCGTACTCGGGCCGCTCGCCGGGCTGCTCGTCAACGCGGCGACCTTCGCCCTCGGATCGGTCCTCGTCGGGCTGGCCCTGCCGCGCGGGATGGGGGGCGCGGACGACGGCACGGGGACGCCGCACGGCGGGGACCCGGCCGCCCCCGGAGCCGTGGCCGCCGGCCCCGAAGCGGGCTACTGGCGCCGGTTCGCCGAGGGCTTCACCTACCTGCGCGGCCAGCCGCTGCTGCTCATCGTCATCTGCACCGTCGGCTTCACCAACTTCCTCGACGCGGCCCGCAACTCCGTACTGATGCCGATCTGGGCCAGGGAAACCGGCCACGGGCCGTCCGCGATCGGCCTCATGGCGAGCGCGGCGGGCCTCACGGCGGTGGCCGGCAGCCTGGTCGCCACGGTCGTCGCCCACCGGCTGCGCCGCCGGCCGGTCTTCTTCGCCGGCTTCCTGCTCGCCGGCGCGCCCAAGTTCGTGATCCTGGCGCTGGACGTACCGGTGTGGGCGGTGGTGGCGGTGTACGCGCTCTCCGGCTTCGGCTCCGGCTTCCTCAACCCGATCCTCGGCGCGGTCATCTGGGAACGGATACCGCGCCGCCTCCTGGGCCGGGTCGGTGCCCTGGGCGACTCGCTGGCCTGGGCGGGCATCCCGCTCGGCGGCCTGCTGGCCGGCGCGGCGGTGGTCTGGGTCGGCCTCGTACCGGTCCTCGCGGTGAGCGGCGCGGCGTACTTCCTCGCCACCAACCTGGCGGGGCTCCGCCACGAGTGGCGGGAGCTGGACCGGGAGCCGGACATCGGGCCGGCGCCTCCCGAA
>NZ_NHSG01000283.1:0-18151 GCF_020024005.1 Streptomyces purpurogeneiscleroticus | reverse complement strand
GGCCCCGTGCCGCCGTCCGCCGGCGCTCCGCCGGACGCGGGCCCGCCGGCCGTCGGGGCGGTGTTCAGCAGCACGGTGCCGTCCGCGCGTACGGTGATGCGGATGCCGCCGGCAGGCACCTCACGGCCATCGAGCCGCACCGAACTACCCGCCTCCGGACCGACGGTGTGCGTACCGCAGTCCAGGGGCCAGACCCGTCCGGCACCGCGCCCGCCGATCAGCTGCAGTTCCACGCGGGGCGCGCGCGGCAGCCGCTCGCCGTCGGCGGAACGGGACGGCGGCGGCAGGTCGGCGCGGCCCGGCCCGTAGCCGCCGTCGGGCTCGGGCGGTACCGGACCGCCGAGACCGAGCGTGGCGCCGTCCCGTATACCGGTGGCGGCCAGCGGCAGGTCGGCGGGGAGTTCACGGTCTTCGAGGAAGAGCGCGGGGGCCGTGCCGCCGGTCGGGGACTCGCCGGCAAGGCGTGCGGCCAGTGCGCCGACGGTGGTCGAGCCCGGGGCGTCCAGGGCCAGGTCGCGCCGCTCGGGCGCGGCGTGCGGGGAGCCGGACCGGGTCGGAGCGGAGGCCTCCGGGGCGGCTGGAGAGATGGTGACGAAGAGTCTCACGGGGTACGAGGAGTCCGTTCCTGGGGATCGCCGGAGGCGGCGGGGTCGGAGTCGGCGTCGGCGCGGTCGGAGGCTGCGGACACCCCGGCCAGGCCGGGCGCGGGGCCGGCGGCGCGGGGCTCGGCCAGGTCCGGCTCCGTGAAGTCGAAGCCGTCCTCCACGGCGGAGCCGGCGTCGGCCGGGCGGTCGGAGCCGGCCGCGCCGCGGGCCGTGCCGGGTTCGGGTGCCGGGGTGGCCGGTCGCCCGGGGGCGTCCGGGCTCTGCGCGGGAGCAGGTACGGCGGAGGCTTCCGGAGCAGTCGCCCCCGAAGCAGGCGCACTCGGCGCGGGCTCATCGAAGTCGGCACCGCTGTCCGCCTTGCGTGCTGCCTCGGTGGGCGGGGCGACCGGCTCGGGACGGCCGGCCACCGCTTGCTCGCGTACCGGCTCGGTGCGGTCCGGCGCGGGCTCGGGCTCAAGCTCCGGCTTACGGAGTTCCGGCGCGGCCGGGACGTCAGACCCGGCATCCTTGCCCGCGCTCGTCCCGGCACCGGCATCCGTCCCCGTACCGGCTCCCGTACCCGTCCCGGTACCGGCGTCCGGCAGCACGCAGTGCGGCGCGGGGAACCCCCGCCGTACAGCGCGGGCCACGCCCCGGCCGAGTGCGGACGATTCCACGTCCACCTGTGGCCCGGGCCCCAGCAGTCGGCCGTCCGGCTCGGCGTGCAGGACCCAGCAGGCGCCCGGCAGCCGGCCGCCGGCCAGCACGCGGGCCTGCCCTCGCGCGCTCAGCTCCGCGAGCCGGGCCGCTTGTGCGGGCGTCGGTGCCCAGCAGACCACCACCGGCACCGCCGCGTCCGGAAACTCTGATTCCGATGCCTGCTCCTGCCCTGCCGACCGGCCTGCCGGTTCCGCGAGCAATTCCGCGAGGATGTCGTCCAACGGGCGTCCGGGGAATCGCGGGTGCACACCGGAGGCGACGTGGACCGGCGGCCCGTCCGGCATCCGGTCCACCTGCGCGGCCAGCGCCTGGAGCACGCCGCGGGAGATCCGCGCGTCGCCCTCGATGGCCAGCGCGGCGGGGCCGCGCAGCCAGTCGACGAGGACGACACCCGGCACCTTGCGGTCCACACCCAGGACGAGCGGCAGTCGTACGGCGCGGCCGAGGCCGGCAGCCCGCGTCCGTACCGCATCGGCCGACGCGGTCCAGGTCCACTTCCCCGGCTCGTCCGCCGCGTCCGTCCAGGGCAGCACCGGCCCGGCGGAACCGGCCGGGTCGCGCCCCGCGACGACGACGCGGACATGGCTACCGGCCCGGGACAGCTGGACGGCGGGCACGTAACAGCCCTCCCCCGCGTCCGCGTCCGCGCGGTCGAGGGCCGCCCGCACCACGTCTCCGGCGGCCGGGTCGGCGAAGTACGCGGCCAGCATCCGGGCACAGCGCCGGTGCCGCAGGTAGGCGCGCAGCGGCGCGGTGAACGCCCGTGCGGTCATCCGTGCCTCCCACGCGATCCGGCGGCAGGTACGGCGGAAGCCGCCCTGCCTGCTCACGGTGCGGACGAGGAGCCAGATGAGCAGGACCAGGGCGACGAGGAAGCCGATGAGGATCAGCCAGGAGTTGCGGTCCGGCATGCCGAGGGCCAGCGGCACCGGGAACTGCACCGGTGCCGCGACGGCCGCCGCGCCCGAAGACGCGGCGTGACTGGAAAGACTCACGCGCACTCCCGCGCGGCGAGCGCGGCGGCCTGCCTCAGGTGGTGCATCGCGTGATGCAGCCGGGACTTCACGGTGCCGGACGGAATGCCCAGGGCGTGTGCCGTATCGGGGCCGGAACAGCCGAGCAGGTATGTGTACACCAGAACCTCTCGATGGGGACGGGACAGTTGGGCGAGCAACTCGACGACGTGCGTCCGCTCCACGACACGCGCGGCCTCGTCCGCGAGAACGGCCGTCTCCGGCGGCAGCCCGGTCGGCACCGCCGGCCGGGAGCTGTCACGCCGACTCCAGTCGATCACGACGTTACGGGCGACCTTGAACAGCCAGGGCAGACTCGGCTCCCACCCCGCCTCGCGCCGGGCGCCGCGGGGACGGGATGCCTCACTCTTCAGCCAGGCGCGCAACAGAGCTTCCTGAACGACGTCCTCCGCGCGCTGCGGGTCGGCGGGCAGCAGGCCGGTGACATACCGCAACAACGGCTGACGGTACGTCAGTAAGAGTGCGGTGCTGCCTTCTTCGGCGGACGGACGGGCAGACGTCGGGGAGGCCGGCGCGGGGCACTCCGGTCCGGCGGCAGCAGGACCCGGGGCCGATATCGCCGGTTCGCTCATCGATGTGCTGCCTCAGGGTGGTCGGGAGTGCCGGGCCGTGCCCCGATCGGGGACAAGTGGTTGCTGTAACCACGTACCCCAGCCTAATCAGCGGCCACCGAACGCGGCAAAACCCCCCGGGGGAACACTCGCCCTCTTGCCGTACGCAAACCTACCCACGGGCGATCATAGTTGAATATTCATCACCGCTCATTCATCACCGCCCCCGGAAGGGACTGGCCTTCGCGGGATGCCTCGCACTTCGTGTGCGCGGCCGGCGCGTGCCGGGCAGCCGTCACCAAGCGGTCAGCAGCAGGTGGTTGACGAGCAGGGCGAGCACGGCCTGGGCCGCGAGCCAGGCACGGGGCCTGGTGAGATAGGCGCAGGCCGGCAGCAGCCACATGGCGAACGGCAGCCAGATGCGTTCCGTCTCCGCCTTGCTCATCCCGGACAGATCCGCGGCGAGGAGAGCGAGCACGGCGGCGGACACGAGCAGGGCGAGACGTGCCTCGGCGGAGGGGCCGCCGGCCGGGCCCGGCCGGGTGAGGAGGCGGTCGCGCTGCCGGACGAGCGTGCCGGCGGCGCGCCGCAGCCCTGCCGCCGTCGCGAGGCCCACGAGAAAGACCGTGCAGGCGAGGTTGGCCCACACCCAATAGCCGTACGGCCGGATACCGCCCGCTCCTTGGTAGTAGCGCTCGACCAGCAGGTGGTACGCCTCCCACCAGTTGAAGCCGGCGAGTGTGAACGCCATCGGCACGACGACGAAGCCGAGCAGCAGCAAGGGGAGCACCTGGAGCACCCCGGTCGGATTGCGCTTCCGGCCGAGCAGCAGCACACCGGCTACGACCAGCGCGAACAGCGTGAGCCCGTACGAGAGGTAGCAGGTCAGGCCGAGCAGCAGTCCCGAGCCGAAGGCGGCGGCCCGTGCCCGGTGCGCCGCCCGGTGCGTCACCGCGAGCGCTGCCAGGGCGACGGACCATGCGGCGACGGCGGCGAAGTACCCGTCGGCCGACGTCCCCATCCACACCGCCGCCGGCGTCAGCGCCAGGAACGGTGCCGCCCGCCGCGCCAGGCGCTCCCCGGCAAGTGCTCGCACCGTCACGAGCACGGCCACGCACGCCGTGGCGCCGACGGTGATGCACCAGGCTCCGGCCCATCCGCCGCCGCCCAGGCCGATCCGGTCGAGGAGGACGAAGGTGAGCGACGCGGCCGGCGGATGTCCGGCGACGTGCGGGGGCCAGTGGTCGGAAGAGTGCAGCAGGATGTGGTGAGTGAAGTCCCGCAGGGTGCCGGGGATGTCGTGGAAGCGGTCGATGACCTGGAGGTACTCGTACCTGGTCGTCAGCCGCCGGGCGATGCCGCGGTGCCAGCCGTCGACGAGCGCGAGGGACCACGTCCAGGCCATGACGGTGCCCCAGGCGGCGATGAGCAGGGCACGCCAGGGCAGACGGGCGGCCAGGGACGGCCCGTACGCCACGACGGTGACCGCCACGGCGAGTGCGGCCGGCGTGCCGGGGCCCAGGTGCGGCAACCAGTTGGAGTACAGCGGAGGCCACCCGACGCGGAGGGTGCCGTCGGTGCGCTCGACGGCGATGCCGACCAGGACGGCCGCAAGGACGAGCAGCACCGCGGTCACGGCGGCGTACAGGTCGCGGAGGAGATCGCGGTTCACATGGGAACGTTAGGCCGGACGGCGGCCGCCGACGGCCTGACAGGCGCGGACGTCAGCGTTTCGTCATCGGTTGCGCAGCCCGTCGCGGGGTGTCCGGCCGTACGGTCGGCGCATGGCACGATCCGCTTCCTTCCCGGTTCGCTGGCGCAGTCCGCTGCGCGGTCCCTGGTTCACTTCGGTGCTCGGTGTGGTGCTGCTCGCCGGGATCACAGTGCTGTTCGTGACCGGGCTCCTGTCCTACGCGGCGTACAACCCCGACCTGTCGCCGGTGAACGACAAGACTCCGGACAAGGGCCTGCTCGGCTTCTACCTCTTCTCCTGGCCGACCGGCCCGTACTGGCTGTACCGGCTCACCCAGGGCGTCCACGTCACGCTCGGCATCACGCTCGTCCCCGTCCTGCTGGCGAAGCTGTGGTCGGTCGTACCCAGGCTGTTCCAGCTGCCACCCGCGCGGTCGGTGGCCCACGCCCTGGAGCGCATCTCCCTGCTCCTGTTGGTCGGGGGCGCGCTGTTCCAGTTCACGACAGGCGTGCTCAACGTCCAGCTGGACTACGTGTTCCCCGGCTCCTTCTACCCACTGCACTTTTACGGCGCGTGGGTGTTCTTCGCCGCGTTCGTCGCCCATGCCGTACTGAAGGTGCCGGCAGCCGTACGGAACCTGCGCGGTCTCCGCGCGGACGAGGGGCCGCCCCGGGAGCGGGCGGGGCAGTTGACCTCCGCGCGACCCGATCCGCCCACCACCTCGCGGCGGGGTGCGCTGTGGCTGGTCGGAGGAGGTTCACTGGTCCTGTTCGGTACCACGGTGGGGCGCAGCTTCGACGGTCCGCTACGGCAGACCGCCGTGCTCGCGCCACACGGAGGAGCGGACCCGGGCGGCGGACCCGGCGGCTTCCAGATCAACAAGACGGCCGCGTACGCGGGGATCAGCGCGCGGGAGACGAGCGGGGAGGCATGGCGGCTGGTCGTCGCGGGGCGCACCGGGACCGTCCGGCTGAGCCGGGCCGAGCTGCTGGCCCTCGACCTGTACAGCTCGGCGCTGCCCATCGCCTGCGTGGAGGGCTGGTCGACCTCCGACCAGTGGTGGCGGGGCGTACGGCTGAGGGATGTCGCACGGCTCGTCGGGTACGACGCGGACGCCGCGCCCGACGTACTGGTGGAGTCGCTCCAACTGCACGGTGCCTTCCGCCGGGCCGCCCTGCGTGCCAATCAGGTGCGCGACCCGCGCTCGCTGCTCGCCCTGGAGGTCAATGGTGAGCCCCTGACCCTGGACCACGGCTACCCGGCGCGGGTCATCGTGCCCGGGGCGCCCGGAGTGCTCAACACCAAGTGGGTGGCCCGGATGACGTTCGGAGAACTGTGATGAGGCACGGCCTGGGCACCGGACATCCGCTGCGGCGGCTCCGGGACGGTGGACGCCTGCGGATCCGGATCGGCAGTCCGCTGCAACTCCTCCTGCTGGCCTGCTCGTTCGCGCTCGCCGGTTACGCGGGCGTGCGGCTGCTCGCCGACGACTGGTTCCAGGTGGCGTTGTGGTTCGTCGGTGCCGCCCTGGTGCACGACCTGGTGCTGCTGCCGCTGTACGTCGCTGTGGACCACGCGGTCGTACGGGTGCTCGGCGCGGTCGGCCACCGGGAGGGCGCCATGTACGTACGCGTACCGGCCGCCTTCTCGGGGCTGCTTCTGCTCGTGTGGTTTCCGCTGATCAGCGGGCAGGTGGCGGAACGCTACCGGTCGGTCGCCGGGCTGTCGGGCGACGGATTCCTGAGCAGGTGGCTGCTGATCTCGGCCGTGCTGTTCGGCGGCTCGGCCCTGCTGCTGCTGGTGCGGCTGCGCAGTGCAACGAAAGCGCGCCCACCGGCCGCCCACTGATCGACGGCACGCCAGCCCTGCGCGCGGGCGCACCGGAGCAGCGCCGGGGTCCCGAGTCGGGCCCACGGGAACGGGGCACCCGCCGTGCCCCGGACGTCGCCGGCACCGGCGAGGTCAGCAGTACGGACGAGGCGGACGCTGGCGAGCTCGTCCACATCGACCGGAACCGTCTCAGCGATCAGCAGGCCGCCGGGGAGGAGAAGCCGGGCCAGCCGGCCGAGCAGGGCCTGCGGGGCGCCGCCGATGCCGAGGTTCCCGTCGAGCAGGAGCGCGGTGCCCCACCGGCCCTCACCGGGCAGCGGTTCGAAGACGGAGCGCCGCAGGGCCTGCCCGCCACGCCGGGTGGTGTGGGCCACGGCGGCTTCGCTGACGTCGATGCCGAGTGCCGCGCGCCCCGAGGAGGCGAGCTCCACGACGAGCCTCCCCGGCCCGCACCCCACATCGAGCACGGCGCCTTCGCAGCGGGTCAGTACTTCCCGGTCCACGGCGTCGGCGCGCGCGCACCACCGCTCCACCTCCAACGGCAGCAGCCAGCCGTCGGTGCGGCGGAGGAAGAGCGGCCCGCGGCCGGCGCGCAGGGCGTCGGCGTAGGGGTCGGCCGACCAAGGGGTCGTGGTGGGGCGTCCGGTGGCGTGCTGCGCTATCGCCTCATGTGTAGCGTTCATCGGCCGGCGACCGCCTGGAGCCGGGCCAGTTCCGCGGTGAAGCGGCCGTGTGGCGCCGACGCGGAGACCGCCTGCGCGTCGGCCGCCGTGTCGACGTCGCGCAGCCGCGGCAGATCGCGGACGCGCAGGCCGGCGGCGACGAGCCGGTCGCGCTGGACGGCGCCGGTGGCCGGCGTCGACATGGGGACGCCGCGCAGCAGACCGGGATCGGGGGACGCCAGGCCCAGTGCCCAGAAGCCGCCGTCCTCGGCCGCGCCGAAGCAGGCGTCGTAGCCGGCGAAGTCGACGGTCAGCAGGTCCGGCGTCACCTGCGGGGTGTCCATGCCGATGAGCAGGGCCGGGCCGTCGCAGCCCGCGAAGGCCGCGGCCAGCCGCTCGTCGAGGCGGCCCGCGCACTGCGGTACGAGGTCGAAGCCGGGCGGCAGCCAGGGGCCGGGATTCCCGTCCAGCACCAGCACACGGCGCTCCGCGGGGGTCGCGGCCACCGTACACAGCGTGTCCACGAGGGCCGCCTCGGCGAGCGCCGCCGCCTCCGCGGGCGTGAACGGCGGTGTGAGCCGCGTCTTCACGCGACCCGGCCGGGGCTCCTTGGCAATGACGAGCAGGGTGGTCATCGGGGGTTGCCTCCTTGCGCACATGGCGCGGTCGCCACCGGCACGGCCGGTGCTTCGGCGAGGACGCGACGCATGTCACGGACCGCCTGCCAGGTGCCGCGCCAGGTGCCGGTGACCTTCGATTCGCCGCTGCGCGGCAGGTACGGCACGTCGTGTTCGGCGATGCGCCAGCCGGCGTCAGCGGCGCGGACCACCATCTGGAGCGGGTAACCGCTGCGCCGGTCGGTGAGGTCGAGGGCGAGGAGCGGCTCGCGACGGGCGGCGCGCAGCGGTCCCAGGTCGTGCAGGCGAAGCCCGGTGCGGCGACGCAGCATCCGGGCGAGCGCGAGGTTGCCGGCCCGGGCGTGCACGGGCCAGGCGCCCCGGCCGCGGGGCCGCCGCCGGCCCAGTACCAGGTCGGCCTCGCCCGCTCGTACTTCCCGCACGAAAGGCAGGAGCAGCGTCGGGTCGAGCGAGGCGTCGCAGTCGCAGAAGCACACGATGTCGGCGGTGGCGGCGGTCAGCCCGGCGTGGCAGGCGGCACCGAATCCGCGCCGCGGTTCGTCGACGACGGTGGCGCCGAGCTCCCGGGCGAGATCCGCCGAACCGTCCGTGGAGCCGTTGTCCACGACGAGGGCCCGCCAGCCGGGCGGGATGCGGTCGAGTACCCAGGGGAGGGCCTCGGCCTCGTTCAGGCAGGGCAGGACGACGTCGACGTCCGGCCGGGTGGGAGAGATCTTCACGCCTTTCACCTTACGAGCGCGAAACGCGCATTTCGGACATCGGCTCCTTACGAAACGCGGACATCAGGGACGGCGGGCACCTGGCGGCCAGCAGCAACGGCGCACTGGTGCGAGGCTGTCCGTATGGAGCAGATGCCGTACGGGACGCCGGCCGGACCGGCGGATGAGGGGGCCGGGGCCGCCCGCCTCCTCGTCGTCGAGGACGACCCCACGGTCGCCGAGGTCGTAGCCGGTTATCTCGACCGGGCAGGACACGTCGTGGACCGCGCCGAGGACGGGCCCGCCGCGCTCGCCCGTGCCGCGGAGCACTGGCCCGACCTGGTGGTGCTGGACCTGATGCTGCCGGGGATGGACGGGCTGGAGGTGTGCCGCCGCATGCGGGGACGCGGGCCGGTGCCGGTCATCATGCTCACCGCCCGCGGCGATGAGGACGACCGCATCCTGGGCCTGGAGGTGGGGGCTGACGATTACGTCACCAAGCCGTTCAGCCCGCGGGAACTGGTGCTGCGGGTGGAGTCGATCCTGCGCCGCACACGCCCCCGGGCGGAAGCACACTCCCGTACGGAAACACGACCCTTGAGCGCGGCCGGACTCACCGTCGACCCCACCGCCCGCCGTGCCACCAAGAACGGCACCGGTATCGCCCTCACCCTCCGCGAGTTCGACCTGCTCGCGTTCTTCCTCCGCAATCCCGGCCGCGCCTGCAGCCGCGAGGACCTGATGCGGGACGTGTGGGGCTGGGAGTTCGGCGACCTGTCGACCGTCACCGTCCACGTCCGCCGGCTGCGCGGCAAAGTCGAGGACGATCCGGCCCGGCCCCGGCTGATCCAGACCGTGTGGGGCGTGGGCTACCGCTTCGATCCGGGCGACGGCGCCCTGGAGAGCGGCGGCGCCCGCGATGGCGGCGATGTCCGCGAGGGTGCCGGCGCGGACGGCGAGGAGTGACCGTGGACGACACCCTTCTCATCGCCCTGTTCGCCTTCCTCGGTGCCGGTGCGGCCGGGCTCCTCGGTGCGGGAGCGCTGTGGCTGCTGCGCCGCCGTTCGCTCACCGCCTCGCTCACGGTGGTGGCCGCGGTGGCCGTGACCGCGATGCTCGCCGGAACTCTCGCGGTTGCGTGGGCGATGTTCCTCTCAGCACACGACCTGACCGTCGTCACCACGGTCGTTGCGGTGGCCAGCGTGGTGTCGCTGGCCACCGCGCTGCTGCTGGGCCGCTGGGTCGTCGCCCGCAGCCGGGACCTCCAGCTCGCAGCCCGCTCCTTCGGGGACGGCGGCGACTTCGCGGCTCCCACCGGCCCGGCAACCGCCGAACTCGCGGCCCTGAGCGACGAGTTGGCCAACACCAGCGCCAAGCTCACCGAATCCCGCGACCGTGAACGGGCATTGGAGACCTCGCGGCGCGAACTCGTCGCCTGGATCTCGCACGACCTGCGCACCCCGCTCGCGGGCCTGCGCGCCATGACCGAGGCGCTGGAGGACAAGGTGGCGGCCGATCCGGACCGCTACTTGCGGCAGATCCGCGCCGAGGTCGAGCGCCTGAACGAAATGGTGAGCGACCTCTTCGAACTCTCCCGCATCCACGCGGGCGCCCTCACGCTCTCCCTCTCCCCTGTCTCCCTGTACGACCTCGTCGGCGACGCCCTCGCCGAAGCCGATCCGCTCGCCCGTGCACACGGTGTGAAGCTCGTCGGCGACCGGGTCGAACCCGTGCCCGTCGAAGTGGACGGCAAGGAGATGAGCCGGGTGCTGGGGAACCTCCTCCTCAACGCGATCCGGCGCACCCCTGCCGACGGCACGGTCGCGGTCGCCACCGAACGCTGTCCCGACGGCGTGACCCTGTCGGTCACCGATGGCTGCGGCGGCATTCCCGAGGAGGACCTGCCCCGAGTCTTCGACACCGGCTGGCGCGGCACTCACGCGCGTACCCCGCCCGCCGGCGCGGGCCTCGGCCTCGCCATCGTCCGCGGCATCGTCGAGGCCCACCGGGGCCGCGCCGCCGTGTCCAACATTTCCGGCGGCTGCCGTTTCGAGGTGACGCTCCCCGCGGCCGATTCCTGAGCCCGTCGACTCCCGGAGGGACCTGCCAAGCGGACGGGGCCTTCCGGGCGGCCGGTGCGGCCCTCAGCACTCCCGCATCTCAGCCAGCGCGAACTCCCGCATGCCCTCCGCGAAACCCACCTGCGCTTTCCAGCCCAGTTCGGTCCGCAGCCGGGACGAGTCCGCCGTGATGTGGCGTACGTCCCCCAGGCGGTACTCCCCCGTGACCATCGGCTCGGGTCCGCCACACGCCGCGGCCAGTTCCCGGGCCATCTCGCCGACCGTGTGCGGCTCGCCGCTGCCGGTGTTGTACGCCGTGAGCGCGCCCACGGGCGCGTCGGTGTCCATCGCCGCCACGTTGGCCGCCGCCACGTCCCGCACATGCACGAAGTCCCGTCGCTGGCGGCCGTCCTCGAAGACCCTCGGTGCCTCACCACGGGCCAGCGCCGAGCGGAAGAAGGAGGCGACCCCGGCGTACGGGGTGTCGCGGGGCATCCGGGGACCGTACACATTGTGGTACCGCAACGACACCGCCGTACCGTCCGTGGCACGGGCCCATGCGGCCGCCAGGTGCTCCTGGGCGAGTTTGGTCGTTGCGTACACGTTCCGGGGGTCGACCGGGGCGTCCTCCCCCACCAGCTCGGGGGTCAGGTCCTCGCCGCACGCCGGACAGCCGGGCTCGAACCGCCCCGCGGCCAGGTCGCCGACCGCCCGCGGGGCCGGCCGCACCACCCCGTGGCGCGCACACGCGTACCGTCCTTCCCCGTACACCACCATCGACCCCGCCAGCACGAGCCGCCGTACGCCCGCGTCCCCCATGGCGGTGAGCAGGACGGCGGTGCCGAGGTCATTGCGCGAGACGTACTCACCGGCGTCCGCGAAGCCGTTGCCGAGCCCGACCATCGCCGCCTGATGACACACGGCGTCGACCCCGTACAGCGCACGTGCGACCGCTTCCCGGTCCCGCACGTCCGCGCCCGCGTCCTCGCGCACATCGAAAACGATGGGCTCGTGTCCGTGCGCCCTCAGCGCATCGACGACATGAGACCCGATGAACCCGGCGCCGCCGGTGACCAGTACCCGCATGCCTTCACGCTAGGACGAATCCCCCGCCAACCCGCAGGGCCACGCCCGCCCCGTCACCGATCCGTAAGCCATGCACCACCCGGCTGCGCCGCCTCTTCAGGCGGTCCAGCGTGGGCGCCTTGCCACCGGGCGTCGCGAGGGTGATCGGGCTCAACGGGCGCCGACCGCCTTGAGGGTTTTCTGTGCGCCGGTCAGGAGCGCGGCCCAGGTGTCGGGCGAAATGCGGGCCGGCGGGGTGAAGCCCTGGAGGCGCTGGTGGGCGACGGTCCGCGGCTCCGTGTATTTGAGGATGCCGTCGGCGCCGTGGCGTCGGCCGAGTCCTGAGTCGCCCATGCCGCCCATCGGTGCGTCGATGCTGCCCCAGGCTGCGGCGAAGGCACCTCGCGCGCCACCGCGGCCTCAGGGCTGAGGTCCGGGACCTGACCGGTGTCCGCGTTTCCCATCTCCAGGCGCCCGCCCGGGAGTTCCCACTCCTCTCGCTCGTTGCGGAGCAGCAGCACACGGTGCTGCGCGTCGAGCGCGACGCCCTTCACGGAGACGGGCCACAGCGGCGGTGCGTATCGCATATCGGTCCTCGTACGGCAGCTGACCGGAGCGTTCGGAACGTAGCACGCCGCCGGCACCGTGCCGGCACGCTGATCGTGCAGGCGAGGCGCTGACGGAATCGCTTGTGCGCCGACCCTGGGTGAGCCTACGAATGCCTCGCAGAGACACCCCAACCGCCTTACGCCTGAGGCTACTTACGCATAAGTCCACTCTGCTATGGTCAGCTTGCGTACCTTGGCTCGATTCCTTGACCGAGGCTGGAGGGTGCCCCCTTTGTCCGAGACACCCGCGCTCTCAGGGAAGCCCGTGACCATCGACCACGTGGCGAGAACCGTGGTGGCTCGTGTCGCACCGGACGAGATCGAGCATTACCCCGCTGTCCGCGATGAGTACTTCATACGCGGCAGGGCGAACCGAGCGCAGGACAATCCGCTGGGATTCGGCGAGATCGTTGTGGGAGCGGTCACCGGCATCGTGCTCACCGTGCTCCACGGGCTGGTCGTCGAATCGATCACGGACGCGGCTCGTCCATGGTGGAATCGGGCCTGGCGGTGGGTGGCTCAGAGGCTGCGGCTCACTCGATCGGCTCGAGTCGAGGCGGACACCACATTGCGTACCGTGCCACAGCGGGAAATCCCCGCTCTCCTCACGTCCGTGACCCGACAGGCCACGGAGGCCGGCCTGCCGCCGGATCAAGCCGAGCGGCTCGCGCACGCGATCGTCGACACGATCACAGCCTCCCAGCAGGACAGCGGCCGGGCCGATGTCAGCTTCACGGATTGAGACGACGGCCGATGCGGGGCCGGGCAGCCGGTTCGACCCGTTCCTCCTGCCCACCGCCACCGCTGTCCGGTTCGCCCTGCTGATCATGACCGCCGCAGTGGGCTCCATGTACCTGGGAGTCTGGTATGCCGCGCTCGGCGGCGCCATGGGACTCGATACGGTGCACGGCGGCGCTCTGTCGGCCTGCGCCTCCCAAGTGCGTGCGGACGCCGCCCGGCTGCCCGACTTGGCCGTCTTCAACGTCTTCGCCGACTGCGTCACCGTCGAACGGCGCACTCTTCTGCTGTGGATGATCGGTCTTGGTCCCGTGTGGGCCTGCCTGGCACTGCTCGTGTACGCGATCTACCCTCGTCTGCTCCAGCGGCGGCTGCGTCCCCTCCGTCATGCGGAGGGCAGCGGTGGTGTGCGGGCAGCTCGGGTCGAGGTGGACGCCGTTCTCGGTGACACTCGCGGCAGGGTCGAGCTGTTGACCACGCCGGGTACCGCGGGTGGGGCCCGGGCCTTCGGGGCGTTCGGAAAATATCGAATCGCCGTGGACAGTTCCTTGCTCGTCCTGAGAAAGGACGGCTCGCTCGACGAACGCGCCCTGGCGGTGATCCGGCACGAGACAGCTCATCTGCGTAACCGCGACGTCGACCTGACGTATGCGGCGATGTCCTCGTGGTGGGCGTTCCTCATGCTCACCGGCGTACCGCTGCTTGTCTATATGTTCGTCGCCCTGGTCTCGCTCGCGACCGGCCCCTGGAATGACTCACTGAACGACGCGATGGCGACCCTGGCTGTCAGCGTCTTCGTCCTCCTGCTCCTGCAGTCGGCTCGAGCCCGCGTGCTGCGTACCCGCGAGCACTACGCCGATGTGCGGGCTGCCCGCGTCGGCCGCACCAGGGAGGAACTGCACTCCCTGCTGTCCCCTCGACCGTCACCGCCGTCGCCCCGCCGGCAGCGCTGGTGGCGCGGGCACGCTGTGTACCACCCCTCCCACCAGGCCCGGTTGGACATGCTCGACGCCCCTTGGCGACTTGTCGAACCCAGCGGCGTTGACCTGGCCATCGTGGGCATCGCCCTGGGCGCCGCACATCTTCATCTGTACAACACCTACACCCTGACGGCCCCGGAAAGTGTGTCGAGCACCGGGACCAACGCCGTCTTCGTGGCTTTGGCGGCGCCAGTGGGTGCTCTCATCGCGGCAATGGTGTGGAACGCCGTGCACGCGGCCCCGGAGGCTGCGCACCGCTGGCGAGCGAAGGCCGCAGCGCTGTCGGGCGGCATCCTTCTGGGTCTTTCGCTGCCCAACCCCTTCACGAACATGTGGTCCGAACTACTGCCGACCCATTTCGCGCGGGCAGCGCTGTCGGTCCTTGTTCTGTGGGGTATGTGCCTGTCGTTCTTGAAATGGGCGACCGTGAGCGCTCGGGCTTGGCTGGCCACCGCTGGACGGAAGAGAGCGGTATGTTTTGCCGGCCTGGTGTGCGGCGCAGCCGTGTTCGGCTGCCTGTTCGCACTGTGGGATCGGTTCCACGGAAAGGTCGCGGACGGCACCGCCGACGGCTGGGTCGCCGTGTGGAACGCGTTGACCACCACGGGGACCGCCTGGGCCCTTCCCGCCGCGATCGGCTGCGCGACCGTCTTCACTTTCACGGGCTTGCTCCGCCGGCCACCTGCGCCACGGCCGGCCCTCCGCCCTCTGGGGCCCATCGTGGCAGGGTGCGCGGTCGCCGCCGGGCACGGGGGCCTGCTGGCGGGAGCGATGATTCTGGCGATGCGTCAGCGTCGGACTCCGACCGACGCATGGGTCGACGCGGTCCTGCTTCTCACCCTGCTGCTCGCGGCGGTGGTGAGCGTGGGCCTGGGTGTCCGGTCCGGAGGCCGCGGCCGGCACGGTGTGGCACTGTGCGTCAGCGCTGTGTTCGTGCTGGTTGTGCTGGCACTGCAGCCGGCGGTCTTCTGGGTCACCATCCAGAGCGTGACGTGCCTGAACGCCCCGTCTCCCGGCTGTTGGGGCCTGGTCGTCAACGGCCTGCCGACGTCGTACGCCAACGCTTTGATGATCTTCGTAGGTCTCGCGGTGTTCCTGGTCGTGTGTGGCATGGGAGCGGTCGCCGGCTCCTGGATTCGAGCGAAGGTACGACCTGATGCACCGACCGAGGGCCGTTACGGTGCGGCCCTGCCCCGGGGAGGACGCCGAGCCGTCGGCACGCTCGCTGCGATCGCGGCGGCCGCGATCGTCCTTGGAACGAGCCTCTACGCCAACTTCACGACAGCCGAACAGCGCATCGACCAGGCCCAGCGGTCGCGATTGCAGCCCCACGTGGAACCCGCAACGGTGAGTAGAGAGGCAGCGTGCGACGCCGTCTCAAGGGGGCTCGCCCCGAGCGTGGAAAGCTCCTCCGGAGGGGTGGTGTCCTACGGTTACGAGGCGGAAATCGTTGCCCTGAGCTCCAGCACGGACCCCGTCCTGTCCGCCTTCGGCCGGGCCGCTCTCGACGGAGCTACCGCCGCCGATTCCCGGCTCTTCAACATGGCGATCCTCTACTGCCGGACCGACGCCTCGTCGCAGCGGTAGGCCATGATGCCGATCCCAGCCGAGAGGCGGGCGACACGGCCACTGCTGCCGGGGCTCGGCGGTCGGTCATCACCCGCATCGGCCGATTCCTCAGGCCGCCGGAAACGGTGGCACGCCCGGACGCCCGGCGCTCAGCCGACCATGCCGACGCGCGGATCGGTGCGGGAGGCGCTCTGGCGGTGCAGGCCGCGGCCGATGTCGGTCGCGGTCGCGGTCGCCAACAGTGCGTGGATCAGCTGCTGGTCGGCCGGGACGGTCGCGGCGGTCGGCCGGGACGGTCGCGGAGATCGTGGCGATGACCCGGTCGTCTCCGTAGTACATGATCGGCATGGCGAAGCTCTTGTACTCATACATGCACTGTTCCCGCTCCTGGGCCCACCGGCGGGCGCGGATCTGGGCCAGCTCGGCGCGCAACGCCGTGGGGTCGAGCCGGTCGGTCGGCGGAAGGCCGTCGGCACGCTACGCCTCGAGCTCCGCGATCACGTCCTCTTGGCCGTCGCGGTAGGCCAGCAGGACCCGCCCGGAGACTGTGAGCAGCCGGGACACGGCCCGATGTACACCTTCTTCACCGAGCTCTGTTCCCGCGATCAGCGGCAGTCCGGCATGGGTATCGCCTTCCGCTTCGGGGCAGTCCTCGGCGGAGGCATCTCCCCTCTGCTCGCGAACCGGATCGTCGCCGCCACCGGGAGCGCCGTCAACGTCGGCTACTAGCTGCTGTCGGCGGCGTCGCGGTCGAAGCGGGCGCGATTGCGGGTGATCTCGTCGTGGTGCGTGCCCGCCCAGTCGATCAGAGCGGTGACCGCGTCGAGCAGCGTGGCGCCCAGCCTGGTCAGCGCGTACTCGACCCGTGGCGGCACATCGGGATAGGCGGTACGGGTGACCAGGCCGTCACGGCGCAGCTGGCGCAGGGTGTGAGTGAGCATGCGCTGGGAGACGCCGGGGATGGAGCGCTGCAGGTCGGTGTAGCGCACGGGGCCGTTCTCCAAGGTGCCGATCACCAGCACGCCCCACTTGTCGCCGGCCCGCTCGACGATCTGCCGGATCGTCTCGCCCTGCTCGGCCGGCCAGCGGGCGCACGGGCCCGTCCGGTCCGGTCCGGCGGCTGTTCTGCCCGGGAGTCGTGTGCCATCGTGTGCCTGCCCTCCGCCTTTCTTACACGCGTGTGCCTTTTGTACAGGCTTTCATGCTGACGCAGGATGCGGTTACGCACCACAGGTAAGAAATGGCTTCGTGGTGCCTCGTCCGTGCACCCACCCCCAGGAGGATCAGCATGCTCATGCGTGCCGCAACCGTGTCCCGCTTCGGCGGGCCCGAGGCAGTCGAGATCACGAAGGTTCCGGTGCCCGGCCCCGGCCCGGGACAGGTGCGGATCAAGGTGGCGGCGGCCGCGCTGAACCCGGTGGACGCGGCCATGCGGGCCGGCGTCTTCGGCGGCGCGGGCGAGCGCATCGGCCTGGGCTGGGACATCGCCGGCACCGTCGAAAGCGTCGGTACCGGTGTGACCTGGTTCCCCGGCGACCGCGTCATCGGCCTGGCCACCGGCCACCGCACTCCGTTGGGCACCCACGCCGAGTACGCCGTCCTCGACGCGGACGCGCTCGCACCGGCCCCGGTGACACTGGACGACGCCCACGCCTCGGCCCTCCCCCTCAACGCGCTCTCCGCGGCGCAGGCACTGGACATGGCCGCCCTCCACCCCGGGCAGAGCCTGCTGGTCACCGGCGCGGCGGGCGGCGTCGGTGCGCACACGGTAGAACTCGGGCACCACCGCGGCCTGAAGGTCACGGCCCTCGGCTCCGCACAGGACGAGGAGTTCCTGCGTGCCCGGGGCGCCGACCGCTTTCTGTCCCGCGACGAGACACTTCCTCCGGCCGCGTTCGACGGCGTCATCGACGCCGCGGTGCTGGGTGAGACGGCCCTCGCCCCGGTCCGCGCCGGCGGCACGTACATCGGCGTATGGCCCGGACAGGAGCCCGCCCCCGAGCGCGGCATCCGCATCGACGCCCTGGACGTACGCGCCGACGGCGCCCAGCTCGCCGAACTGTCCCAACTCGCCGACCGCGGCACGCTGCTGGCCCGTGTCGCCGAAATCTTCCCCCTCGCGGATGCCGCCGCGGCCCATGCACGTCTGGCTGAGGGCGGCCTGCGCGGGCGACTCGTCATCACACCCTGACGACGGCACCGTCACCACCGTGGCAGTCGCGGTCGGGCAGACCAACAGGATCCGACCGGCAGATCCACCACCAACGCAACATCGTCGAGCGCTGCTTCAACTGCCTCAAGGGCTTCGGTGACGTCGCCACCGCGTACGACAAGACCACGACCGCCTGCGAAAGCAGAGGCACACTCACATCGTTCCCACTGCGGGCAAGATCCGAGCCGCCCGGACGCCGATCTGAAGACGGTCCCCAGGGCACGGCCGACAACGGGAAGAACGGAGAACACAGAACGTGAGCAGTTCCGCAACCACCACGCGCACCCTGGCCCTGGAGGAGTTCGGCACCCTGCCGAAGCTCGGGGAACGTGCCGTGCCCGAGCCGCGCCCCGGGCACACCCTCGTGCGGGTGGCGGCGGCTACCGTCGCCCATCTGGATCTGAACATCCTCGACGGACAGTTCGGCATCCTGCCCGAGCTGCCGTTCATCCCCGGCACCCAGGGCAGCGGCTACGTCCTCGCCTCAAACACCCACCCCGAGGGCGCCC
>NZ_NHSG01000282.1:0-5226 GCF_020024005.1 Streptomyces purpurogeneiscleroticus | reverse complement strand
GGTCGGCGCGGGCGCGGCGGACCGCGCGCGGCGAGCGGCGAGCGCGGCCAGCTCCGTGCTGCGCCCGGTGCCGGGGTCGCCGACGAGGGCGAGGACCCGCGCCGCCGGGGCGCCCACCGGAGTACCCACTGAAGCGCCCACCGCGCCGGTCCCCGGATCGGCCACCGCGGCACACGCCCCGAACGCGGTGAACTCCTCCGCCACATCGGGCCGTTCGACCGGCTCCCGCCACAGACCGGGGCCGCCCGCCGTTCCCATGGCGGTCGTGGTGAGGGCCAGCAGACCGGCCAGGTTGAGGTCCGGGCCGTACGCGGGAACGGTCGCGGCGTTACGGGCCAGCAGCGCGGCGAGCGGCCCCCGCGGATCGGCCGCCGCCGCGGCGTGCAGCGGAATCGCGAACCCGCGCGGCACGGCCTCCCCCTCCACGTACGGCAGCAGCCCCGTGCTCCCCGCCGGCCGCCCGCGGTGCAGTGCCGTGCCCACCACGGCCAGTACGGCCCCCGTTCCGGCGTCGGTCACCAGCCCGCCGACGGCCGGGCCGCCCAGCCGCAGGGCCTCGCCGGCCGGTCCGGGCACGGCCAGCTCGACCGCGTCGGGCAGGTGGTGGCGGCGGTCGGTCGCGGTGTAGACGACGGCGGCGCGCCCCACGACGCGCGCCACCGGCACGCCGGCCGGCTCCGCAGGCGCCCCGGCCGGGTCCCCCGGCGCACCGTCCCGGTCCCCGTCCACGTACAGCCGTACCTCCGTCCCCGGCCCCGGGCGCCCCGCGGCGACCGGGAGCGGCGGCAGGCCGAGGCCGGTGGTCCGGACGAGGGCGAGGCCGGACTCCGGGAGCGGGGTGACGGCGTCCGCGCCGATCGCGCAGGTCCGTCCGGCCGCGCCCTGCAGGACCAGGCGGGCCAGCCCGTCGACCGCTTCGTGGCTGGTCAGCAGGGTGCCGTCGAGGTCGGCGAGGAAGCCCGTGCCGCGCGGCCGCCCCGCCAGGTCGCGGATGCGCACCAGCGCCTCCGCCGCGTCGGCCGCCTGGACCACCATCGCCGTACCTCCCGCCGTCGCCGAAGATCCGGCTCCGCGCGCCGCTCACCTCGGGCGACGCGCGTACCGGGTCATTTCGACCGTAGGCAGCCGGTGATCGTCCTGGACAGGGCGCATGGCCAACGCGCCCCCGTCCACGCCCGCGGTTCGCTCCGAGCGCCCGGCCGATGGGGTGAATACGCCGCCGCCCCGCATACGACTACGTCCCGCATACGACCGCGTCCCGTGAGCCTCGGGCTCACGGGACGCGGACAGGGCACATCACAGGGACGTCAGACGAAGACCGCCAGGCTCTTCGCCTTGCCGCCCTTGTTCTCCAGCAGCGCGAGGAACGTGCCGTCCGGTGCGAACGCGGCGACCGCGCCGTCCGTGTCGAAGAGCGGCATCGGAATGCGCGCGCCGTTGCCGAGCAGCTTGGCCTGCTGCGCGGTGACGTCCCAGCGCGGGAACGCCGCGGCCGCCGCCTCGCCGATCGGCATGATCGGCAGGCCGCCGCCCTCGGGCTCGTCCACGGCCGCCTGCAGCTGCTCCAGCGTGCGGGCCCTGTCCAGCTTGTACGGGCCGACGCGGGTGCGGCGCAGCGCCGTGAGGTGGCCGCCGGTGCCCAGACCCGCGCCGATGTCACGGGCCAGCGCGCGGATGTACGTACCGGAGGAGCACTCCACGGAGATCAGCAGGTCCGTGACGGGGGTGCCGTCGTCGGCCTCGGTCTCGTGGACGGAGTGCAGCACGAAGGAGGAGACGGTGACCGGGCGGGCCGGGATCTCCACCTCTTCGCCGCCGCGCACCCGCGCGTACGACCGCTTGCCGTCGATCTTGATCGCACTGACCTTCGACGGCACCTGCATGATGTCGCCCGTCAGCTTGTCGATCTCCGCCTGGATCGCGTCCCGCGCGACGTCCTTCGCGCCCCTGGACTCGGTGATCTCGCCCTCGGCGTCGTCGGTGACGGTGGTCTGGCCGAGCCGGACCGTGCCGACGTACTCCTTCTCCGTCAGCGCGAGGTGACCGAGCAGCTTCGTGGCGCGCTCGACACCGAGGACGAGCACGCCGGTCGCCATCGGGTCCAGCGTGCCGGCGTGCCCGATGCGGCGGGTGCGCGCCATACCGCGCATCTTCGCCACGACGTCGTGCGAGGTGAAGCCGGCCGGCTTGTCGACGATGACCAAGCCGTCCGGCACATTGACCTTCTGCTTCATTCGGCGGCGTTGTCCTCGTCGTCGTCCTCGCCCGGCTTGCGGTACGGGTCGGCCTCACCGGCGTAGTCGGCGCCCGAGGACACCTCGCGGACCTTGGCGTCGGAGGCCCGCGCCTTGTCCAGCAGGTCCTCGATGGTCCGGGCGTTCTCCGGGAGGGCGTCCGCCACGAACGTCAGGGTCGGCGTGAACTTGGTGCCCGCGGCACGCCCGACCTCGGAGCGCAGGATGCCCTTGGCGCTCTCCAGTCCGGCCGCGGCGCTGGCCCGGTCCTCGTCGTCGCCGTAGACCGTGTAGAAGACCGTTGCCTCCCGCAGGTCGCCGGTGACCCGGGTGTCCGTGATGGTCACGTGCGTGCCGAGCCGCGGGTCCTTGACACCGCGCTGCAGCTTCTGGGCGACCACCTCCCGGATGAGGTCCGCCAGCCTCTTCGCCCGCGCATTGTCGGCCACTGGTCGTCTCCTTCTAGTTTCTTTCCACCATGGTGCTTGCGGCGCCGACGGCCCGCACGGCCGGCCGGTCGCCCGGCAGGCCGTCGCGTCACTCGTCGTGGTCGCCGTGGAACCGCCGCCGTACCGACAGCAGCTCCACTTCGGGACGTGCGGCGACCAGTCGCTCGCAGCGGTCCAGTACGTCTGTGAGGTGCCCCGCGTCGCCGGAGACCGCCGCCAGGCCGATCGTGACCCGGCGGTAGAGGTCCTGTTCGCCGACCTCCGCCACGCTGACCGCGTACTTGCGGTGCAGTTCGGCGACGATCGGGCGGACGACGGAGCGCTTCTCCTTCAGCGACCGTACGTCGCCGAGGAGGAGGTCGAAGGACAGTGTCCCTACGTACATGCAGTACGGGTAAGCCACCCGGGGGGCGTGAGGTGTACGGGTCACTGGAACCGTACACGGAACGGCCGGGGCCGATCGACGGATTTCCATCCGACGACCGGCCCCGGTGTGCGAGTTGCGATCAGCCGCGCGGCTTCTCGCGCATCTCGTACGTCGCGATGACGTCGTCGACCTTGATGTCGTTGAAGTTGCCGAGGTTGATACCGCCCTCGAACCCTTCGCGGATCTCGGTGACGTCGTCCTTGAAGCGGCGCAGACCCTCGATGTTGAGGTTCTCCGCGATGACCTTGCCGTCGCGGACCAGGCGCGCCTTGGTGTTGCGCTTGACCTCGCCGGACCGGATGAGGACACCCGCGATGTTGCCCAGCTTGGACGACTTGAAGACCTCGCGGATCTCCGCCGTGCCGAGCTCGACCTCCTCGTACTCCGGCTTCAGCATGCCCTTCAGGGCCGCCTCGATCTCCTCGATCGCCTGGTAGATGACCGAGTAGTACCGGACGTCGACGCCCTCGCGCTCGGCCATCTGCGTCGCGCGGCCTTCGGCGCGGACGTTGAAGCCGATGACGATCGCGTCGGAGCCGGACGCCAGGTTGATGTCGGACTCGGTGACCGCACCCACGCCGCGGTGCAGCACGCGGATGTCGACCTCCTCGCCCACGTCGAGCTGGAGCAGCGAGCTCTCCAGGGCCTCGACCGAACCGGACGCGTCGCCCTTGATGATGAGGTTGAGCTGCTGGACCTCGCCGGCCTTGAGCACCTTGTCCAGGTCCTCGAGGGACACGCGACGGGTGCGCTTGGCGAAGGCGGCGTTGCGCTCGCGCGCCGCGCGCTTCTCGGCGATCTGACGGGCCGTGCGGTCCTCGTCGACAACCAGGAAGTTGTCGCCGGCGCCCGGCACGTTGGTCAGACCCAGCACCAGGACGGGGGTCGAGGGACCCGCTTCCTGGATGTTGTTGCCCTTGTCGTCGAGCATCGCGCGGACTCGGCCGTACGCGTCGCCGACGACCATCGTCTCGCCGACCCGCAGGGTGCCTCGCTGGACGAGGACGGTCGCCACGGCGCCGCGGCCGCGGTCGAGGTGGGCCTCGATCGCAATACCCTGCGCGTCCTGCTCGGCGTTGGCCCGCAGGTCGAGCGAGGCGTCCGCGGTGAGGACCACGGCCTCCAGCAGGCTGTCGATGTTCTCGCCCTGCTTGGCGGAGATGTCGACGAACATGGTGTCGCCGCCGTACTCCTCGGCCACCAGACCGAACTCGGTGAGCTGACCGCGCACCTTGGTCGGGTCGGCGCCCTCGACGTCGATCTTGTTGACCGCGACCACGATCGGCACGTCGGCCGCCTTGGCGTGGTTCAGCGCCTCGATCGTCTGCGGCATGACACCGTCGTTGGCCGCCACCACGAGGATCGCGATGTCGGTCGACTTCGCACCACGGGCACGCATGGCGGTGAACGCCTCGTGACCCGGGGTGTCGATGAAGGTGAGGCGACGCTCTTCGTCGTTCACCTCGGTCGCGACCTGGTACGCACCGATGTGCTGCGTGATGCCGCCGGCCTCGCCCGCGATGACGTTCGTCTTGCGGATCGCGTCCAGCAGTCGGGTCTTACCGTGGTCGACGTGACCCATGACGGTCACGACCGGCGGACGGGAGACGAGCATCTCCTCGCCGCCCTCGTTCTCGCCGAACTCGATGTCGAAGGACTCGAGAAGCTCGCGGTCCTCCTCCTCCGGGCTGACGATCTCGACGACGTAGTTCATCTCGTCGGCGAGCAGCTGCAGCGTCTCGTCGGACACGGACTGGGTCGCGGTGACCATCTCACCCAGGTTCAGCATGACCTGGACGAGGGACGCCGGGTTGGCGTTGATCTTCTCCGCGAAGTCCGTCAGCGAGGCACCGCGCGACAGGCGAACCGTCGCACCATTGCCGCGCGGCAGCATGATGCCGCCGACCGACGGGGCCTGCATGGCCTCGTACTCCTGACGCCTCTGCCGCTTCGACTTGCGACCGCGACGCGCGGGACCGCCGGGACGGCCGAAGGCGCCCTGCGTGCCACCACGGCCACCGGGACCGCCGGGACGGCCACCGAAGCCGGGACGGCCGCCGAAGCCGCCGCCACCGGGACGGCCGGGAGCGCCGCCGCCACCACCGGGACGGCCGGC